>JAHJTF010000011.1 GCA_018830045.1 Patescibacteria group bacterium
GAGAGCCTCAGCTCCTACGCCCGTCAGTTTCTTGGAGTAATGGGCAAGCCTGATGTCGATCAAATCGACGGTTTATCTCCCGCTATCTCCATTGACCAAAAAACCACTTCCCACAACCCTCGCTCCACTGTGGGAACAATTACGGAAATCTATGACTATCTAAGATTGCTTTACGCTCGTATCGGCCACCCCCATTGCCCGCAGTGCCAGCGTGAAATCTCTACCCAGAGCGTGGACCAAATCGTCGGTCACGTCATCACCGAGCTAGAGGAGAGAACCCTGAGCAACGCACCCACTAGATTTATGGTTTTATCCCCAGTAGTCCGTAACCGTAAAGGCGAGTTTGACGGCCTGATGGAGAATATTCAAAAAAAAGGATACGTTCGCGCCCGGATTGACGGCAAGATCTACGACTTAACTGAAGAACTTAACTTAATCAAAACCAACCGCCACACTATCGAAGCTCTGATTGATCGTTTAACCATTTCCAAAAAACAACTCCAAGACACTCCTGAGCTCAAATTATTTAAAAGCCGTTTATCCCAATCAATCGAAGAAGCCCTCAAACTTTCGCAAGGCTATGCAGTCATCAGCTTTGTTAATGACGCTTCGCTGAGTTTCCCCGAGCAACCCAAAGAAGTAGAGGACCGCTTATTTAGTGAAAACCTCGCCTGTAGCCACTGTGGTATCAGCATTGAAGAGCTCGAACCCCGACTGTTTTCTTTTAACTCCCCACAAGGAGCTTGCGCCACCTGTAGCGGACTGGGCTCGCTACTTAAAATAGATGCCCAAAAGATGATCGCTCCTGGTTTAACTTTAAGTGAAGGCGCAATTATTCCTTTTGCTAGCGCCTTAGCTCATGGTACCTGGTGGAGTAGATTAGTCATCGCAGTAATTGAAGATCGCGGTTATGACTTTCGCCAAACTCCTTGGGAAGACTTTGACGAAGCCACTCAGCGAGTCATGCTTTATGGCTCCAAAAAAGTTTACGAAATTAGTGGCGAGAATCGTCAGGGTAGAATGACTAGTATTGAACAAACCTTTGAAGGTTTTATTAAAAATTTAGAGCGCAGGTACCAAGAAACTGCTTCTGATTTTATCCGTCACGAAATTGAAAAATACATGCAACAAGAAGTTTGCCCGGGTTGCAACGGTGACCGGCTCAAAGATGAGGCCCTGGCCGTATTTGTGGATGGCAAAAATATCGCTGAGATCACCGCCTTACCCATTGAACAAACTCTCACATGGGCAGGACATGTTTATAAAGATGGAATTTTAAGTACCAAAGAATTAGCCATTGCTCAATCAATTCTCAAAGAAATTGTAGCTCGACTACACTTCTTAACCTCGGTGGGGCTAGAGTACATCAGCTTAAACCGCGAAGCCTCAACCTTAGCTGGCGGCGAAGCCCAACGGATTCGCTTAGCTTCACAGATCGGCACTGGTTTAACCGGCGTCATGTATATTCTTGATGAGCCCACCATTGGCTTACACCAACGGGATAATCACCGCTTAATTGATACCCTCAAAAATTTACGTGATAAAGGCAACACTGTCATCGTGGTGGAACATGACCGCGATGTTATTATGTCCGCTGATGAAGTGATTGACTTTGGTCCTGAGGCTGGAAAACTAGGTGGCAAAATTGTCGCTCAGGGCTCACCTACAGAAATTCAATCCCAAAAAACTCTCACTGCTAAATATCTTTCCCGCAAAAAAGACGTCATCTATAAAAAAACTGTTCCAGACCGACGTTATATTCATCCTGATGCCGTGGCCAAAACACAAAAAAATGAGCCAGTGATACGAATTGAAGGTGCTGCGAAGCACAACCTTAAAAAAATTGATGTCGAGTTTCCACTACGCACTTTTACCAGCATTACCGGGGTATCTGGGAGTGGAAAGTCAACACTCTTACATGATACTCTCTATTACCAGCTCACTAAAGCTCTGGGCTATAAAACTGATCACAAACCTGGGCATGTGGATCAAATTACTGTCCCCGATGAAGTCAAAAAAGTGACTTTAATTGACCAAAGTCCAATTGGTAAAACCCCCCGCTCCAATCCAGCTACTTACACCAAAGTCTTTGATTACATTCGCAAACTTTTTACCACTACCCGCGAAGCCCAAATCCGCGGTTACCATCCCGGCCGCTTTAGTTTTAACGTTAAAGGCGGACGCTGTGAAGCCTGTCAGGGTGATGGCCAAATCAAGATTGAAATGCAGTTTTTGCCTGATATCTATGTCACCTGTGATGTTTGCCATGGCAAACGCTACAACCAAGAAACTTTAGAAGTGAAGTATAAGGGCAAAAACATCCATGAAATTTTAAAACTAGAAATTAAAGATGCATTTGAGTTTTTTAACGGTCATGCCATACTACACAGCAAACTTCAAACTTTGTTAGATGTCGGTTTGGGTTATCTCGAGCTAGGCCAACCCGCCCCCACCCTAAGCGGCGGCGAGGCCCAACGCGTCAAACTTGCCAAAGAGCTTTCTGGCCGGGTGAACGAACACGTAGTCTATCTATTAGACGAACCAACTACCGGTCTCCACTTTCACGATGTCCAAAAACTTTTAGATGTCCTGCATCAACTAGTTGAAAACAACAACACCGTCATCGTCATTGAACACAATCTGGATATTATTAAAAACTCAGATTGGATTGTTGATCTGGGTCCAGAGGGTGGTGATAGGGGTGGAGAAGTGGTGGCGATTGGCAAGCCAGAAGACATAATTGCCAACAAAAAATCTTATACTGGCAAATATCTCAAACAAGAACTATCAAAAATGCGGTAAAATAAAAAGTTAATGAAAACTTTTTACCTAGTCCGCCACGCCCAATACTCCAATCCTCGCAATATTTTAGTCGGCCGCCTGCCAGTCGAACTCTCAGAAGAGGGCAAAGAAGAAGCTAATAAGCTCGCTCTTTTCTTTGTCGATAAAAATATTGAAAAAATCTACTCTAGCCCCGTATTAAGATGCAAACAAACTAGTAAAATCATCTCTAATAAAAAATTCCCCATCGAGTATGATCTTCGTCTTGCAGAAACATTTTCTGCCTATCAAGGTTATTGGGAACTAGACTGGGCTCATTTTTATAAACACCACTCCAAACTAGGCGGAGAACTCGCAACAGATGTCCAAAAAAGAGTAGTAGATTTTTATGACGAGATTAACAATAAGAATAAGGGAGATGTGATTATTTGCTCACATGGAGATTCTTTATACCTCCTCTACGCCCACCTGCTCAAACTACCTACTCCAGATATTAAAGAAATTTATAAACTTCCGGATCAAGAATATCAACCCAAAGCTTCCATCAGACCTATTTTTTTTGACAAAGATAAAATCTCAGTTAAACCCTTAATCGAAATCACAGATTTATGATCAACCTTATGCTGTATGATTTCTGGAAAAAAATCTCAGTTATTTTTTTACCGATATTTTTTTTATCTCTAGTCATTGTTAACTCAGTCCAAGCTCAAACCAGCGCCAATTACTTTGACACTAAGCTCCATACCACGGTTACTGTCAATGAGACAGGACTCAGCCGTATTAAGCATGAGTTCACCATCACCAACAAAACTCCCACTACTTATGTCAGCCAATATGGTTTAAAAATCAGTTCCGCGGAACTCAAAAATACAACCGTGGTTTACAATGGGCAAGCTCTAGAACCAGAAATCGTCTCCGCCAAAATCGGCCAGCAATCAGGTCCTGGTCAAACCAGCATCGGCATCACTTTTCCTGACAAAGTAGTTGGAGAAGGGAAAACTAGGGAATTCACCATCAGCTACACCGATCCTGACGCTGCGGTAATTAGTGGCAACGTCTTAGAAGTCAGCTTACCCCCGCAAGCAAACCCCCAAGATTACTCCGTCTACACCATCACTTTAATCACTCCAGACAAATTTGGCGGCCCTATTAGAACTACTCCTAAAAACAACTCTTTTACTGTGCAGGGAAACCGAGTCATCACCACTTTTAACCAGGGGGGAGAACGAGGCACTTTTGCTCTTTTTGGGAGTATTCAATTTTTTAATCTTGATCTTTCATACCATCTCAATAATCCCACTAATAATCCTGGCATTACTCAAATCGCCCTGCCTCCAGACACAACTTTTCAAAAAATGCACTATTATCAACTTGAGCCTAGACCAGAAAAAATTGAGTCAGACGCTGACGGCAACTGGATTGCAACTTACCAACTTCCAGCCAGCACAGATACAGTGGTTAATCTTAAAGCCACTGCCTTACTAACTTTAGAACCAAATTCAAACATACCAATATTAGAGCCCGCTCAATCTTTGCTCCAAGCTCAAGCATACTGGCCAGTTAATCATCCTGACATTAAAAATCTAGCTCAAAAATACACCACTGCTAAAGATATTAATGACTTTGTGGTAGATACATTGAGCTACAATACCGCTTTAGCTTTTAACTCTCCAAAACGCTTGGGTGCTATCGAAGCTCTCAATAATCCTGATCAAGCTGTTTGCCAAGAATTCACTGACTTATTTGTAACTCTTGCTCGGGCGACTGGAATCTATTCTCGTCGAGCCACAGGTTATGCTTACTCACAAAACAGTGAGCTTCGTCCTTTAAGTTTAGTCGAGGACATCTTACACTCTTGGCCAGAGTATTTTGATCCCACTCAAAAACGCTGGATTCCTATTGATCCCACCTGGGAGAACACTACTGGTGGAGTAGATTATTTTCATCAAGTAGACTTAAACCATGTTGTGTTTGCGATTAACGGCCAAGACAGTCAAACACCTTACCCAGCCGGTAGCTATAAAGAACAGGACTCGCCTCAAAAAACAGTTCTTGTAGAATTTGGAACCAATTTTCCCGAAGAAAAATTATCTTTCAAAACTAGTTTTATTCCACAAAAAATTTTAGGGGTTAATCTTCCCGGCCGCTATGTACTGCAAATCTCCAATAACGTCGGGCAAGCCTTCTACCACCTGCCACTAAATATCACCACTAATTCTTCTAACCTGGTGATCAAAAACAGTCCTCAAGAAATTACTGCCTTGCTTCCTTTGCAAACTCTAGAGATACCACTTATTTTTGAAAGCAATGCTAATTGGTTGCCTACTCACGATACAATACTCTTAAAGATTGCGGATGAAAACCAAGAATTCAACATCACCACCAGCCCACCACTGCAATTTAGCTTTAACCTCGAACAACAGTATTATTATCTGGCCGTGGCAGGCGGAATTGTCCTCATTGCCCTCATTACCGGGAGTCTATTGGTTCTTAAACGCAAACGATAATATTCTCTACGTTGGTAAGGCTAAAAATCTCAAAAGTCGTCTACATACTTATACTCATTTTGCAGATTTATCTAGCAAAATCAGGCTCATGGTCAAGACTGCTACTTCGATTAAGTTCCAAATCTTTGAAAGTGAGCTAGAAGCTTTACTAATTGA
Organism: Patescibacteria group bacterium; assembly: GCA_018830045.1. Taxonomy (GTDB): domain Bacteria; phylum Patescibacteriota; class Microgenomatia; order UBA1400; family PJMF01; genus JABBGTR01. Next base: position 5,445 of record JAHJTF010000011.1, read on the forward strand.
GGCAGAGCTTATCCGACTCCATCAACCAGAATTCAATACTTTATTAAAAGATGATAAAACCCCACTTTATATTCATCTTACTAAAGAGCGCTTCCCCAGAGTTTTAACCGTCAGAAAAAAAGATATCGACTACAAACAACTTCAAGGGACTATTCTCGGACCGTTTCCAAGTAGTAATAAAGTCAAAGAAGTTTTAAACCTTGCTCGAAAAATTTTCCCCTGGTGTAATCAGGCTGGAGATCAAAAACAAACTGAGTTGAAAAGTCAGCCAACTTGTTTTTATTTTCACCTTGAACAATGTCCCGGAGCTTGTCAGGGTTTAATTAGTTTGGAAAACTATCAACAAATTATCTCTCAGTTAAAAATGTTTTTAAGAGGGCAGAAAAAAACTGTTCTTAAAAATTTACAAACACAATTAAAAACTGCCTGTGCTAAAGAAAAATTTGAGCAAGCAGCCAAAATTCGCGACAGAATTCAATTAATTAAAGAGGTAACTCAGAAAACATACCCTCTAAAACCAAACCTAATTCTACCCAATCTAACTAATAATAATCATCAAGAGAATCTCTTGCATCTGCAAAAAATTATAACTTCTTATCTTAAGCTCCCTAAAAATTACCACTTAAATAGAATTGAGGGCTTTGATGTCAGTAATACATCTGGGAAACTGGCCAGCGTGAGTATGGTAACTTTTCAAAACGGTCAACCAGCCAAAGATCAGTATCGGCTGTTTAATATTAAAACCCTCGATACCCCCAATGATTATCTAATGCTTAAAGAAGCCATTGGCCGACGACAAAACCATCCAGAGTGGGGAAGACCAGATTTGATTGTAATTGATGGAGGAAAAGGCCAACTGCGATCTAGCTTAAGCGTCTGGCAATGGCCAACTCCAATGATTGGTATTGCCAAAGACCCCGATCGGATCATTCTTCCCATCCAAATCACCCGCCAAACAAAATTATTAATTCAGTACAAAGTAATTTCTCTGCCCTCAAATCATCCGGTTCTTCATCTTATCCAGCATATTCGTGATGAGTCTCATCGTTTTTCAAAAAAACAACACACTAGAAGAAGAATAAAAAATATGTTTAAATAGCGCTATATGAAACTTCTCAAACCCCTGATCAATTCTGGTTTAGCCTTGTTTTTATTAGCTTATTTTTTGCCCACAGTCAGTTTCATGGACTGGACAACGTTAATTTTAGCCGCATTCGTACTTACTTTACTCAACAAAATTATCCGCCCCATCCTTAAAATTTTATTTTTGCCCATCAATATTGTTACCCTAGGTTTATTCTCAGTAGTTTTAAATGTGGCCCTGCTCTGGTTGGTTACTTATCTAGTACCAGGGTTCCATATTGAAGCCATGGCCCTGTTTGGGGTAGAGTTTAATGAATTTTTTTCGTTACTCATCGTCTCGGCTTTGATTGGACTTTTCCAATCATTTCTAGGTTTTCTTCTCTAGAAAAGGTATAATATCTTTCTATGAAAAAAATTATCTTCTTAATGTTAGTTATTTGCTTAGTGACTACTGCTTTTTTATCTAGACTAGCGCCGGTTTCGGCTCAACTCGCCGCCCCTGCTCTAACTGCCAAAACTGACCTCACGGCTACTAATTCAGCCACGGCCACTGATTCAGCAGAAGCTACTCCGGAGGCAAGCCTGGCTTCTCCTTCTGCAGAAACTGTTCAAAAAATCCAAGAAAAAAAGGATAAAGATATTACTGAAACCGGAGGCGGACAAAAAAGTAAATTAGTGCGTTATCTGGAAGAAAACCCCCTAACAAAGCTAAACTTGACCAATCTCTTGCAACAAGCTATCCGCAACGCAGTTAAAGAAGGTGTGCCGCCTAATGTTATTGTATTAGTACTACTTTTTCCATTAGTTTCCTCATTTATTGCTACCTCTAGACACATTATTGGATTTCGAGGATTTGGGATATACATCCCGGCAGTACTTTCAGTCGCCCTAGTTTCTACTGGCATCATCGAGGGCATTGCTATGTTTCTAGCGATTGTTTTAGTTGCTATCCCAGCCAAACAAATTTTGCGCAAATTTAAACTGCCATATTTACCAAGAACCGCCATCTTACTCTGGTTTGTTTCTCTTGCCATTTTAGGTGTACTACTCATTGCACCTTTAGTTAATATGGTAACCCTAATGACTGTTAATATTTTTCCAATCATGATTTTTGTCTTACTGGCAGAAAACTTTTTGGACGCTCAAGCTAGAACAAAACCAGCTGACGCAATTGCTCTCACCCTTGAAACTTTAAGCTTAGCCTTATTATCTGGAATCTTACTTCAATGGGAAACGCTGCAGAAATTTGCTCTTTTGCAACCAGAATTGCTAATTATCTTTACAGTCGTAGTAAACCTAGTGGTGGGGAAATTTGTTGGGCTACGATTTTCTGAATACTTTAGATTCCGCTCATTAATGGAAGAAGAAGAGTAGTATTGCTGAGTAATGGAGAATCCAATCATGCCAATCAAACCTTCACACATTTTGGGGCATAATGGACGCTACCGTTACACCGCACTTAACTCTTTTGAGGCTAAAAAATTTGGCTTTTCTAAACTCAGAACTAAAGAGCTCTTAAAACAGAGTGGCATCCCAACAGCCGAACTTTATCATGTCTTTGATTCTCCAGATGATCTGGAACTAATGCGTTGGGAAAATATTCCTACCCCCTTTGTGATCAAACCAGCAAGTGGCAGCGCCGGCAAGGGTATTTGGATTGTGAAAAAAAAGCTTCCCAATCAATCAATCTGGCTCAATGAGCTTGAAGAAAAACTCACCGACGATGATCTTAATCTACATGTTGGCAACATTCTCGATGGTGAGTTTAGCACTTGGGGTAGTAATTACAGAGCACTTGTAGAAGAAATGATTCCCCCTCATCCTAAGTTGGCTAAGCTCACCTATAAAGGCACTCCTGATATCAGGGTTATTATTTTTAACTCTGTGCCTGTCATGGCTATGGCTCGTATCCCTACTCAAGAATCTCACGGTCGGGCTAATTTGGATCAAGGCGCAGTCGGGTTGGGCATTGATCTAGCTTCAGGGATTACTACTCATGGCGTCCAAGGAAAGAAAAAAATTATTTCTTACTTCCCCAATAAGCCTAAAAAAAAGGTCCGTGGGGTAAAAATTCCCAATTGGAAAGCAACCCTAGAGACGGCAGTTGAGGCGGCAATCGCCGCTGGCTATAAATTTATGGGGGCTGACTTGTTTATTCATCCAGAAAAAGGCCCCATGATTGTAGAACTAAATGGTTTCCCCGGCTTATCAATTCAATTAGCGAATAACTCTGGTCTTAAAAGACGCCTGGAAAGAGTTGAGGGACTAGAAGTACGTAACGCCCAACACGGAGTCAAGATTGCCCAAGCTCTTTTCGCTGAAATATTTATTGATAAAGATATAGATGAAGCAGGTATACCGATTATTTCTTATAATCCCTCTATTCAAGTTTATGATGACCAAAAAATTGCTAATGATGTCAAGGCATTAGTTAACACCAGTCGCTATCGTTCTGCCATCAGCCAAGAATTAGCTGAAAAATTAGGGCACTACGATATCGAGGATTTACTCTGGCGACAACAAGAAATCGAAGGTAGAGTTCCGGTAATAGAGATTGAAATTAAAATTAAAGACAAACGTTTTACAACTGCAATGGTGGTGATTAAACGCCTAAATCGTACTCCACATAAAATTGAGCTGGGAAGAAAAGATGTCCAAGGTTTTTTAGTGGGAGATAACTGAAAATGAGTTTGGTAAATAAATTAACTCCTATTAATTTATTAGAAGAAAAAAGAAAATTTTTTACTGACGAGAACTATAATCCACAATTTGTGTATGAGGAAAAACCCGCAGCTCAAATTTTATACAAACATGGCTATCCTCAAACTAAATATCTTAATTTGGCACAAACAATTCTAGAAAAAGCCTATTATCAACGCAATGAAAATGAACTAAATGAACTCAAAGGGACTCTCGTTAGTCAACAAAAAGTCACCCAAAAAACTATTGATTTTTTAGATATCTATCAACTTAAAAATCGTTTCAAAATTATCTGGTCAAACTCGTTTGTAGCCAGAACTACCATTACCGCTGATACCATCAAATTTAAACTCCCAGCAGACTTCCGTCAACAAGATTTATTAGGAATGCTTTATCATGAAATTGGGACTCATGCCTTAAGAAGAATTAATTATGAACAGCAACCTTGGTACAAAAATAAAAAAAAGTATGGGTTTGCAAATTATCTCAAAACTGAAGAGGGTCTAGCTGGCTTACACTCATTGTTCCCTTTAAATTTTCAATATGCTTATTATTCTGCTTTGAGTTATATTTCAGTTGCCTTTGCTCAACAACACAGTTTTGTTGAGTTATGGAATTTCCTGAAAAAATATGTTGACCACCCAGAAAAACGCTGGGCGAAAACTCTTCGCAAAAAAAGAGGTTTGGAAGATACCTCTCAGCCAGGAGGATTTACTAAAGATCTAGTTTATTTTGAAGGCATAGTGAAAGTATGGAAATACCTCAAACAAAATGACTTCGATATCACTAATTTATATTTAGGTAAAATAGCACTTGAAGATATAACTAAATCCTTGAAGATGAATCCTAAATTTAAACCACTCTTGCCCAGCTTCTTTGTAGTAAATAAAGAAAAATATGCTTCAACAATCAACCAAATAGGGCAAAAAAATATGTTTAACCAGATATGAAAACCCTGATTTTAACTACTTATGATCAAAAAACTCTCGTTGGGGATGAATGCCTTTCGCAAAAAGACAACTATCAACTTTACACTCTACTAAAAAAAGCAGGCGAAGCGGTTTTTGCAAAATATACAGATCTTTTTTTTGATATTCAAACCAATCACCTTGGTGGAAAAATTTTAGATCACGACCTAGCTAGCTTTGATCTATTTATTCCTAGAAGCACTTCTAATACTACTTTAGGGCTCAACTATGGACATTTAGCAGAAGTAATTACTCATCTTGCCTTAAGAGAAAATAAAAGAATCCTCAATGGTGAACACCTTCTCTCTTTCTCTCATGATTTTAATAAACTTTTTCAAATGACTTTTTTAGCTAAAAATGAGCTGCCCATACCAGCTACTAAACTTATCAACAGAATAGAAGATAGAAGCTTACTAAACTTGCCTCAACTTGTTAAGCCCATCCTCGGGTCAAAGGGCAAAAAAATTTATAAAATTGAATCAAAACAAGATAAAATTGAAACTAATTCAAACATAATTTACCAAGAAATCTTACCGCATAACTTTGATTACAGAGTAATTGTTCTAGGTAATAAATGCTTGGGCGCGATGAAGAGAACTGCTCAAAAAGACATGATCGTAAGTAATTTTTCAGCTGGAGGAACTGTCGCGAAAACAGAACTTACAGATGAAATGAGAGATTTGTCTCTCAAATCAGCCACTATTTTCAAATTAGAATTCTGTGGTGTAGATCTAATGAAGGATGCTCGTGGACAATTAAAAATTCTTGAGGTAAATCGCTTTCCCAGCTTTGTAGGCTTTACTCAAAGTACTAGAGTGAAAGTAGCTGAGCTACTAGTTGATTATCTAATTTTATAAACTTTTTATAGATATAACTTTATGAAAAAAATAATTTTATTATTAGGGCTGCCGGGTTATGTAGAACAAACCCAAAAATACATTAATCTTCTTTATCCTCAATACCAATGCATTTATTTAAAAAACAAAGTCACATTTAAGCAGATCACTAAAAAATATCAAAACAACAACCCCATTGCAATTATAAATAGAGGTGAAGAGTTTATCGAACTTCATAGTCAACTAATTGACTACTTTCAGCTTCCGGGGCCTTCTTTCTCAGCGGTAAGATATTGCCGTGATAAAGCAACATTACACCAGCTAATGATAGATAGTGGTCTAGAAAAATATCGGCCAAAAACCAAAGTTATTAACTTAGAAAAACTAACAGAAGAAATCAAAATAGCCCAATTCCCCCTTGTTATCAAACCCTACCAAGGGGGTAAGGGTAGAGGCGTCTACATCTTAAAATTTAATGCTGATTTTGGTAGTCACATCATTGAAGAGCTTGGGGCTCATTTCGCCAATGAACCCTCTTTAAAAAATAAAACTGAACAAAAAATTTTATTAGAGGAATTTATTGAAGGACAACAACTAACTTGCACTTCATACATAGATCACAAAGGCAAGTTACATGTATTGGGTTTTGTGGACGTATTAGATGGTTATGATGTTGATCAAAATCATCGTCAATTGGTTTACCGAACTACTCCTTCTAAATATCCAGATCAAATCAAAAATCAAGTGACCAATATTTTGCAACAACTCATAGACATTTTACAACTGAAATCTACCTTTATTCATCCTGACTTTATTATCACCCCTGATAGTCAAATCAAATTAATTGAACTTAATGTTCGTATGGGGGGATTGCGCTATGAAATGGTCAAGCATGCCTCAGGCATATATTTAAATTTATATGCTCTTCAATTAGCCTTAGGTAAAATTCCCAATGATCAAATCATTAAAAATGATAGTTGTACTGGAGTAGACATCTGGTCGCCTAAAACCGGAATCGTCAAAAAAATAGTTTTGCCTCACAACCCCCATCTTGTAAATTCTGAAATTTATTTTAATCCAGGTGATAAATATATTGCCCCTCCTCGGGGAAATAAACATTTAGCGAGGTTTTTTGTTAGTTCAAAAAATATTGATAGTTTAAAAATTGCCCAAAAAATATTGCAAGAGACCGAAATTGATATAATCTCATCATGATCACCGCACTTGTTGTTGATTTTTCTTGGGTGCTAGCTTTTCCCGGATCAACTGGTGGACTAGAGCTTAATCACGAATTGATTGATTTTGTCAAAAGCAACCAAAGCAAAATTAGGAGCTATATCTTTTCCGCCAGCTCAATCGTGACTTTAGACAAAATCAAACCACAGCTCATTCCACCCTTTGTAGAAATATTCTCTAGTAAAGAGCTCGGGCTTTATAAACATCAACCCGATAGCTACCGTCAGCTAGCTAAAATTATTGACACCCTGCCCAACCAAATTCTTTTTACTGATGATAAAGAATTAAACGTTGAAGCTGCTAAAATAGCGGGGCTCCAGACCTTTCTCTTCACCGACACCCCGGATCTTATCAAGAAAATAACTCGCTTGCTATAATAAGCCGTTATGTCAAAAAAAGTTGCCTTAGGTATGTCGGGCGGAGTTGATTCTTCACTGTGCGCACATTTATTAAAAGAGCAGGGCTATGATGTGACTGGAGTTTTTCTTGAATGCTGGCGAGCTCCGGGATGCAGAACCGATCAAGACCGTAAGGATGCTCTCAAGATTGCGCTCAAACTCGATATTCCTTTTCAGGTTTTAGACTTCAAACAAACTTATCATGATAAAGTGGTTAAATACTTTTTTAAAGAATATCAGGCCGGTCGTACGCCAAATCCAGACGTAATGTGTAATAAAGAAATCAAATTTGGTTTATTTTATGACTGGGCGATGAAAAATAATTTTGACTATGTCGCTACCGGTCATTATGCCAAAACACAAAATGGCCAGCTGCTCACTCCCAAAGATGTTTGGAAAGATCAAACCTACTTTTTATATTTGCTAACAGAAAAACAATTAAAACACATCCTTTTTCCACTAGCTAATTTAACCAAAAAAGAAGTCAGGATAGAAGCCAAAAAACGAGGCATTCATGTAGCAAGCAAACCTGATTCTGTGGGGATTTGTTTTATTGGTGATATTGATGTGAGAAAATTTCTCAAAGAAGGATTGGGCGAAAAACCAGGTGAAGTAATTGATACCCAGAGCAATGTAATTGGCACCCATAATGGCATCTGGTTCTACACCATTGGCCAACGCCATGGTTTTACTCTCAAATCCAGTACTTCAATTAAACAAAGTGATGGTTTAATGATAGAAAGAACTAATCTGCCGCCATTTTACGTCATTAGCAAAGATGCCAAAAAAAATCAACTTGTTGTCGGTTCTAACACCGTGGCCTATCAAGGTAATTTTTTGCTTTCAGAGCTTCATTTAATTAATCAAAGTGAAAAATTACCCACGAAACTATTAGTCAGAATCCGTCATACTGGTGAAATGATGCCGGCTCAGTTAAGAAACAAAGATAAAAATTATCTAATTAAACTTCAAAAGCCAGCTAGGGGCATTGCCACTGGCCAATCAGCGGTATTTTATCAAAAAATTAATGATAATAATTTTCAATGTCTAGGTGGAGGAATTATTTATTAAGTTAAAATCCCAAATAAATCTTTTCCATCTTTAGTAACTATAAATTTTTCTTCGTTTGGCGCCAATCTAATTAAATCAAGAGTGCAAGCTCTCAAAAAAGCACTATCATCTATAAAGTCACTTGCCCTTAATTTTTCATTAGCCAAAATTTGAAAAATTACTTGACGCATTCTCTCATCAAGATTTGGTTCGACAATAATTTGTTCAATTTTCATAAGATCTCAAATTGTATCACAAAAACCCTCTTTGACACACTGATATTCCTTGCTATAATAACGCTCCTTACAAGATAAAGTCCGCCTGAGGCGGATACTCATCTTTTATTTCATTAAGTTTTTATTTAATGGGTTCTTTAACAAGTGAAGATACTTATATATTTTATACTGTGTCTGATCTAGACACGGTGATAGAACACGCTAATTCATTTTTTGTGTTTTTTATAAAACACACATCAGTTTAAAAAAGGATAACAATTATCTGGGATTTTCCCAGACAATCAAACTTTATTTGAGAGTTTGATCCTGGCTCAGGATGAACGCTGGCGGTGTGCCTAAGGCATGCAAGTTGAACGAGAAACTCCGCTTGCGGAGTAGACAGTAGCAGACGGGTGAGTAACGCGTAGGAACCTACCCTTTTAGTGGGGAATAGCTCAGCGAAAGCTGGGGTAATACCCCATGGTCCTTACTACCGAGAGGTAATAAGGTAAAGATTTATCGCTAAAGGAGGGGCCTGCGTCCTATCAGGTAGTTGGTGGGGTAAAAGCCTACCAAGCCGATGACGGGTAGCCGGTGTGAGAGCACGACCGGCCACAAGGTTACTGAGACACGGAACCTACACCTACGGGTGGCAGCAACCAGGAATATTGCGCAATGGACGAAAGTCTGACGCAGCGACACCGCGTGTGGGATGAAGCTCTTCGGAGTGTAAACCACTGTGGCGAGGGAGGAAATTTTGACAGTACCTCGCTAGAAAGCACCAGCTAACTACGTGCCAGAAGCTTCGGTAATACGTAGGGTGCAAGCGTTATCCGGATTTACTGGGCGTAAAGGGTCCATAGGCGACTTGATAAGTTTCTTGTTTAAGCCCGAGGCTTAACTTCGGACAAGCAAGAAAAACTATCAGGATTGAGTTAGTTCGGGGTAGCTGGAATTCTCGGTGGAGGGGTGAAATCCGTAGAGATCGAGAGGAACGTCATACGCGAAGGCAGGCTACTAGGACATAACTGACGCTGAGGGACGAAAGCTTGGGTAGCAAAAGGGATTAGAGACCCCTGTAGTCCAAGCCGTAAACACTCTTTGCTAGTTGTTCCTGATTTCGATCGGGAGTGACGTAAGCTAACGCGTTAAGCAAAGCGCCTGGGGAGTACAATCGCAAGATTAAAACTCAAAGGAATTGGCGGGGGAGCGTACAACCGGTGGAGCATGTGGTTTAATTCGATACAAAGCGAAGAACATTACCTGGGTTTGACATCTAGCTGCAACGCTTGGGAAACCAAGAAGTCTTCGAGAGTGCTAGACAGGTGATGCATGGCTGTCGTCAGCTCGTGTCGTGAGACGTCCGCTTAGTGCGGTAACGAGCGCAACCCTTGTCGTATGTTACACGTACCATACGAGACTGCCCTGCTTATGCAGGGAGGAAGGAGAGGATGACGTCAAGTCAGCACGTCCCTTATATCCAGGGCTACACACATCCTACAATGGGAAAGACAACGGGTCGCGATGCCGCAAGGCTGAGCCAATCCTTATAAACTTTCCCTCAGTTCAGATTGGAGGCTGCAACTCGCCTCCATGAAGCCGGAATCGGTAGTAATCGCAAATCAGAAGGTTGCGGTGAATACGTTCTCGCTCCTTGCACACACTGCCCGTCAAGCCAGCAAAGTCAGCAGCGCCCGAAGCGGGTGACCGTAACTCTACTTGTAGAGAGCGGCCCTACTACGGCGAGGTTGGCGATGAGGACTAAGTCGTAACAAGGTATCCGTACTGGAAGGTGCGGATGGATCACCTCCTTTCTAAGGAGACGGGTTAGGGGTAAACACGACCTCCTTTCTCCCGTGTAGAGCAATCTACACGAAAAATCTCTTAAGTCCCATGATCACCATATCTGGGCTGAAGAGGCGTTTCTATCACCATGTTTGGATCAGAAAATTAAAAACCGCTTATAAAAGGGCGGTTTTTTAATGGACTTTAAATGCTACTCTTTGAGGTAAAATCAAAGCCAGCAATATTTAGAGATCAATTACGATGATCAAAAAATGTGATAAAATAGTTTCTCTTGATCGGGTGTGTAGCTCAGCTGGTTAGAGCGCTGTCCTGATAAGACAGAGGTCCCTCGTTCGAATCGAGGCACACCCACCACACACGCTATAAAAAAAGACCTAATTGATAGATATTATCAATTAGGTCTTTAAAATTTTATATTAGATAACTACTTACTTACTACCTTTTTTAGGTTTACCACAACCACAGCCTGAACACATAAAGCCTCCTTATATTTTATATTACAATCAATAATACCATTATTTACAATACCACATCAAGCAATAACCAACATCAGCTTCAAACCTTGCAAATTAGCAGTCTAAGAGATAGAATGCTAATCAAGATGACTCAACCCAAGGAAGATTTGCTATCTGGCTCCCAATTGCCCAGTAACCAATTAATCTTGCCAGTTGTACCCATTAGAGAAGGAGTGCTATTTCCCAGCACGGAATCAGTTTTAACCTTCGGTAGGCAAATTTCCCTAAACGCTATCAAGGCTGCGGATCAATTTCAAAAACTAGTTATCTTATTAACTCAAAAAAATCCCACCGTTGATCAACCCCAAGCTAAAGATCTCTATCAAGTCGGGACTTTAGCAACTATTGAACGTACCTTAGATACTGAAGGTCGGGTTAACGCTTTAGTGAGAGGTTTGGGGCGAGTGGAAATAGTTAGATTTGTCCAAATCAAACCAATTATGAAAGCTCGCGTCATTAAGCTAGTTGATTTTGTCGAACGCGATGATGAGATGAAAGCCCTAACGGCCCACTTACAAAAAACTTTTCGCAAAGCCATTCATATGGGCAAGCCCGTAGAATTTTTAAATTTTATGAAACTCATGAGTGGGGTAACTGAAGGAGAACTAGCTGATCAAATTGCCAGCACATTAAACATTGGCACTGATGAAAAACAACAAATCATAGAAACTACAGAGGTTAAAGAAAGAATCAAAAAAATCATCGAGCACTTGATTCGTGAGATGAAGGTTTTAGAAATTGAAAAAGACGTAGTTCATAAAACCCAAAAAAAATTTGATAAATCCATGCGTGAAAATGTGCTAAGAGAAAGACTGCGTACCATTCAAAAAGAGCTGGGCGAACTAGAAGACGAGGAAGAAATAGCACAGAGCTATGAAGAGCAACTCAAAAAACTTAAATTAGATAAAGATATTAGAAAAAAAATCACAAAAGAAATCAAACACTTGCGCTCAATGTCGCCCAATAATCCTGAATCTGGCTATGTACGCAGTTGGCTTGACACAGTGTTTGACATCCCCTGGAACACTTACAACAAAAATAAGATTACTCTAAAGCAAGCTGAAAAAACTTTGGATGAAAGTCATTACGGCTTAGAAGAAGTTAAAGATCGTATCTTAGAATATCTAGCAGTTTTACAACTCAAACAAAAAATTGCCAAAGATAAAACCGCTCATGTACCCACAATTTTATGTTTTGTCGGCCCGCCAGGGGTAGGAAAAACCAGCATTGGTCGCTCAATTGCTGATGCATTGGGGAGAAAGTTCGCCAAGGCTTCTTTAGGTGGAATTAGAGATGAAGCTGAAATTCGTGGTCACCGTCGCACCTATGTCGGCGCTCTTCCTGGCAGAATTGTGAGTGGGATTATTCAAGCCAAGAGCATGAACCCAGTTTTTATGCTCGATGAAGTCGATAAAATCGGCAAAGATTTCCGCGGCGATCCCTCTTCGGCTTTGCTCGAAGCTTTAGACCCAGAGCAAAACAAGGGGTTCGAGGATCATTATCTAGATATGCCTTTAGATTTATCTAAGGTGATTTTTATTACTACTGCCAATACTCTAGATACTATTCCCCCAGCCTTAAGAGATAGATTGGAGATCATTCGCTACTCCGGCTACACCGAAGAAGAAAAATTCCATATTGCCAGAAAACACCTTTGGGACAAACAACTCAAGGCAAATGGCTTGAATAGAAGACAAGTCAAAATTAATGACTCCACTTTTCATTATGCAATTAAACGCTACACCCGGGAGGCAGGGGTAAGAGATCTAGAAAGAACCTTAGGTAAAACCTTAAGAAAAATAGCTCGTAAAATTGCTGAAGAAAATCTTCTAACAATCAAACAGATTAATTTAAATCCAAAACAGCTCAAAGACCATCTAGGTCCAGAGGAATATGATGTTACACAGACTGAGGCTGAGGATCGTGTTGGTTTGGCCACTGGCCTAGCCTGGACTAGCGTGGGTGGAGATATGTTGTTTATTGAAGTTGCTTTAACCCCCGGAAAAGGTAAAGTTGTGCTCACGGGCAAGCTGGGTGAAGTAATGAAAGAATCAGCTCAAGCTGCATTGACTTATGTCAAAGCCAACTTAGACAAATTAGGAATTGATAAAAAAATCATTGAAGAAACTGATGTCCATGTCCACGTTCCAGAAGGAGCCACGCCTAAAGAAGGTCCCTCAGCTGGTATCACTATAGCTACAGCGATGATCTCTGCCTTCACTAACAGACCAATTAAAAAAGAAGTCGCCATGACTGGAGAAGTTACTCTGCGGGGAAGAGTACTACGAATTGGAGGACTCAAAGAAAAAAGCATTGCTGCTCATCGTGCCGGAAGTAAAGTAGTCATTATCCCTCAGGGAAATAAACGTAATCTGGTTGATATCCCTGATCAAGTCAAAAAAGACATCACCTTCAAACCAGTCGAAACCATGGATGAGGTGATTAAACTTGCCCTGTGTTAAACTAGCTTTATGGGTATCGGGCAAAAAATTAGCATTTTACTTTTAACCACATTTTTTTTTACTGGATGTACTTTTTTTGACAAAAAAAATGTGGCTGGATTGCAAGTCATCACCAATGACACCACTAGCTCATTATTTTTAGACGGTCAATATTTAGACAAAACTCCCTTCATTGATAAAACTATTAAACCAGGAAAATACACTCTCAAAATTGAGCCCGATAATACTAATTTAGCTTCTCATGAAACGCAAATAGTTCTGAGAAAAGGATTATTGACAGTTGTTACTTGGAAACCTGGGGATAGACCGGAAACTAGTGGGGGAATAATCTACGAAATGGAAGAAATTCGAAACAACAAGAGCGAGTTGTCATTTATTACTATTCCCGACAACACTATTATTAGATTTGATCAGGGTGACCAACAATTCTCTCCCCTGGCTTTAAAAAATATTGAGCCCGGGCACCACCAATTTGAGCTCAGCTTGCCGTCATATGAAAAACAACAGCACACTATCAATGCAGTGGGGGGTTACCGTATTACCATCACTGCTAAATTAGCTCGAACAGTACCGCCAGACGATCAAGTGAAAGATGGCTCTTCTCGAACAACTGATGAAGGAATATTTAATCTTGCTTCAGATTCAGCTAAAACTAGTACTATTAGTGGCCAAGTGGTGACCATCAAATCAACAGGCTTTTTGCAAAATGGAGTAGAAGTGCTTAGGGTTCGTAGCCTTGCTAGTCCTTCTGCAGAAATTGTCGGCTATGCTAAGGTAGGACAAACTTATCCCTACCTCAATGAAACCTTGGGTAATTGGTACAAAATCAAGCTAGATGATCAACTAGGGTGGGTGAGTGACCAATATGCAGAATTGTTGAATGAATAAGTACTCCAAAATATTGCTAATTACTTATTTTAGCCTTTGGTTTGGTTATTTTTTATTTTTTTGGTCTGGGGCAATCACTATTGATCATAGCGGCAATGTTGTAGCTAATCATGTTAATATTTGGGGAGACTGGGCGGCTCATTTCACCATGGGATCTAGAATGGCTTTTGATCAACTAATAACTAAAGAAAGTCCATTAGTAATGGGTCACTCATTTAGCTATCCATTTGCGGCTGATCTAATTTCCGCTGTTTTAATTAGAGCCGGATTTACCTTTTTTAATGCTTTTATTTTCCCCAGTTTTTTATTTTCAATACTAGTTATCTGGGCTTTATATTATTTTTATCACACAATTTTCAAATCTCACTCAACAGCAATCGCTGCTTCATCACTCTTTCTATTTAATGGCGGACTGGGCTTTGCTTACTACCTTCAAGACCTAGCTCATTCCAATAATCTACTGCAAACGCTTATCAATCCACCACAGCAATACACTAACATTGAACCGTTATTTTATCGATGGATTTCAGTCATCGACAGCATGATCATTCCTCAAAGGGCATTTGGCTTAGGTTTTCCCTTAACTTTAATTGCATTGACAATGTGCTTTTCATTCTTCTTCAAAACTAAAACACACAAACAAAAACCCATCAAGCTATTGATCCCGATTATTTTATTGGGCCTCATGCCCATAATTCATACTCACTCCTTTTTGTGTGCTTTTATTATTTTATCAATATGGGCTGGGGGAGATATTTTATTAAGAAAATCAAAAAAACAAATAAAAAACTGGTTATTGGTGGTGATTGGGGTCGGAGTAATATCAATTCCAATAATTAATTTTTTCTTTCTCTCCCAAGTGTCACATGACTTTATCAAATGGTTCCCAGGCTGGTACAGCTATCAATACCCTGAGGAAAACTGGATTTGGTTTTGGGTTAAAAATTGGGGTTTTGTTCCTTTATTAGCCGCACTTGGTTTGTGGCATTGCACCAAGAATCAGAAAAAAAAGAACAACAAATATCAGTCACTCATTCTTTTTTCACCTTTTTTTATTATCTTTATTCTTGCTAATCTATTTTTATTCCAGCCCTTTATTTGGGATAATACTAAATTAGTGGTTTGGGCTTCAGTGGGATTTTCTGGATTAGCGGCTTATTTTCTAGTTTTTATGTGGAGAAAAAAAACACAGTACATTTTATTTGCCAGATCATTAATCATCATTTTATTTTTAGTCTCAATTTTCTCTGGAACAATTGACGCCTACCGAGCAATACGCTTTAAGCTTCACAGTCATATCATGTATTCTCAGGAAGAAATGAGTCTAACCAACTGGGTGAAAAGCACCACTAATCCTGCTTCCATCTGGTTAACTGGAGACAATCACAACCATTGGCTTTATAACCTCACCGGCAGACAAACTTTAATGGTTTATCGAGGCTGGCTCTGGACTCACGGTTATAAAACAGGAGAGTTAGAAAGAGACGTTAGCATGATGTTCAAATCTCCAACTCAATCTCAAAATTTATTTAAAAAATATCAGGTTGACTACATAGTCATCGGCCCAAATGAAAAACGAGTTTGGCAAGCAGATCCGACTAACTTCAATCATTTGAAATTAATCAAGGCCTCAGCCAACTATATGATTTATTCTTTAATAGATTAATTTCGCAAAAACTTCTGCATCCAAGCTTGCTCCTCCCACCAATACTCCGTCAGTCACCCTAAGATAGGGTGTAATATTTTCTGGATTCACGCTCCCGCCATATAACACCGGCACATTGCCAAAAACTGACTTAATCTCTTTTGACACCTTGGCGACTTTATCAGCTGGAGCATTTTCACCAGTGCCAATTGCAGCCAAAGGTTCGTAAGCCACCACACATTGATTTAATAAATTGGGCTCAATTACTCGAGCTTGATCTTCAATATAATCTTGATCAACGCACACAATTGGAGTTGCGCCATTGCTCAAAGCCTGTGAAATTTTATTTGCCACATCCTGATGAGATTCTTTAAGATAGCGCCGCCGCTCCGAGTGACCCAAAATCGCGTACTTCACTCCCAAGCCCTCTAAATTTCTCATACACACCTCGCCTGTATAACTCCCCGCAGGAAAAGAGCTTAAATTTTGTACTGCTAAAAAAACTCTGGGTAAATCTTTAATTTTATCTGCCACCAATGATAGAAGGGGATAAGGAGGAGCAATGACAACTTTTTGATTGTCTTTTAGTTCAACATGAAAGTCATTTAGCCACTGTTTAACTTCTTCTAAACTTTTATTTGATTTCCAATTGGCCACAAATAATTTTGGCATATCTTCTTCCTTTTCATCACTATATCATTCTTCAACTTAGTTGTGTTACCATGTGCTGCGTAATGGACCTACTTGCAAAGTTAAACCAGCAACAAGAACAAGCAGTACTACATAACAGAGATGGGCCTGCAGTAGTTTTAGCTGGCGCTGGTTCTGGTAAAACCAGAGTGCTAACTACCAGAGCTGCCTATTTAATCAAAGAAAAAAACCTCCAACCAGAAAATATTCTGCTCATGACTTTTACGAATAAAGCTGCCCAAGAAATGAGTGGTAGGGTTCGGCAATCTACGGGATATCATCTGCCATACTCAGGTACTTTCCACCGCATTTGTGCGCTAATGTTACGAAGAGACGGCACTAGCATTGGTCTTGATCCCAATTATGTTATTTATGACACCCAAGATCAGGAAGCCCTCATTAAACAAATTTATCAAAATCAAGATTTTGATCATAAGCGATTTAATCGCAATGCAGTTAAAGCCGTCATCTCCACTGCCAAAAACAAAATGTTATCTCCGACTGAGTATCAAAAACAGGCTGAGAGTGATTTTGAAAAACATGTGGCCAAAGTTTACAAACTCTATCAATATCAGTTAAAAAAAAATCAAGCTGTAGATTTTGATGATCTACTGCTAAAAACCGTGGAGTTATTTAATCAATGCCCTCAAATTTTGCACAAATACCAACAACAATTTTTACACGTACTTGTAGACGAATATCAGGACACTAATAAAGCTCAGTACCTGCTAACCAAACTCCTTGGTCAACCCCAGAATAATGTTTATGTAGTAGGTGATTTCTCGCAGAGTATTTATGCTTGGAGAGGAGCTGATTATCGCAATCTTGAGTATTTGAAAAAAGACTTTGGTCACATTACTAGCTATAAACTGGAACAAAACTACCGTTCTACTCAAACTATTCTTGATGCAGCTACCCAAGTAATCTCTAAAAATACCGGACATCCAGTTTTATCGCTGTGGACTGATCAATCTATAAGTGAGCCCATCATTGTCCTTGAAACTCAAGATAATGAAGATGAGGCCCAAGCCGTGCTTAATGAAATATCTTTGGCTTTGAAAGACTATTCTTATCAAGACGTCGTTATCTTATACCGAGTCAACGCGCAGTCACGCGCCTTTGAAGAGGCTTGCGTGCAACAAGGAATTCCCTATCAGCTGATTGGGAGTTATAAATTTTATGAAAGAAAAGAAATCAAAGATGTCCTGTCATATTTACGTCTGCTATTTAATCCTCAAGACAAAATCAGTCGAGATAGAGCCATAAAACTTGGCAAGCGTCGCTTCATTCAATTTAACACCTGGGCTCAACAACAAGCTCATCAAAAAAAACAAACTCAATTAACTCCATTTCAAGCCATAGAAAACATCCTTAAGCGCACTAAGTATCTAGATAAATTTAGTGATAATGATCCACAAGATTTAGCCAGAATCGAGAACGTTCAAGAACTCCTCAATGTTGCTGGTAAATTTGATAATCTAGCTAACTTTCTAGAAAATATTGCTCTCGTTCAAGATAATCATCTGACTGACATAGTCCAAGCCAACCAACACGACGCTGTTACTCTAATGAGCTTGCATTCAGCCAAAGGCTTAGAATTTCCCGTAGTTTTTATGGTAGGAATGGAGGAGGGCCTGCTACCTCACTCTCGATCTTTATATAACCCAGACCAACTAGAAGAAGAAAGAAGACTGTGTTATGTTGGCATCACCAGAGCTCAAAAAAGACTTTATTTTTCTTATGCCAAAAAAAGGTGGCAATACGGAAACAGCTCACAAACAATTAAGAGTAGATTTTTAAATGAAATAAACCCTCAATTGTTAAAAATTAAAGACCAAACTTCAGAACATTCCTACAGCCAACGTCGAGTTGTCTTGGATGATAAAATTTTGGACTTGGTATTAAATGGAGACATGGATCTAGACGCTTTCCTAAACTCCTAGCTTTTTCTATAATTAAACCAATGCTTATCCGCGCCATCAGATCAGAAGAAAAAGAGCTCTATAATTTAGCAGTCTCTCACCCCCTGCAGTCATGGGAATGGGGAGAGTTTCGAAAAAAAACCGGAGTTAAAGTAGAACGGCTAGGCTTTTTTGAAGGAGAGAAAATCACTAAAGGCCTTCAGACAACCTTTCATTCATTACCTTTCCCAGGTATTAATAAACAAATTGGCTATCTACCCAAAGGGTTTACCCCCGATGAAAATCAAATTGCGGCTTTAAAACAATTGGCACAACAACACAATGCTTTATTCATTAAGTTAGAACCAAATTTATTACATAACGCACAAACTCCGCACAGTTTTAGTCAACTCAATAAAACCCTGAGGGATAATGGGGCTGTACCTGGCAGACCACTTTTTACCAAATACACCTTTCAACTTGACCTCACCCAGCCAGAAGATGCATTATTTGCTAACCTTTCAAGTAAAACTAGATACAATGTTAATTTAGCTTACAAAAAGGGTGTAAAAATTTTTGAAAACAGCACAAAAGAAGGCGTTGAACAGTATATTGAGATTTTAGAAGAAACTATGACTAGACAAGGCTTTTACGCTCACACTCCTGATTACTTCAGAAAAATGTGGCAAACAATGGGTGACTCGGGCATGCTGAAAGTCTTTAATGCGGTTTATCAAGATCAAATCTTAGTTTCATGGATCATGTTCGTATTTAATAACATTTTGTACTACCCCTATGGTGCCTCGCGTAATGCGCATCGTGATGTGATGGCAAGTAACTTAATGATGTGGGAAATGATCCGCTTTGGCAAAGAAGAAGGCTGTCACACATTTGACATGTGGGGCAGTTTGGGACCAAATCCCGATGAAAAAAATCCTTGGTATGGATTCCATCGTTTCAAAAAAGGTTATGGGGGGCAGTTACTAGAAAGCATAGGCAGTTATGATTTAGTGATGAATTTGCCGGTGTATAGGCTATATCGAATGGGAGAAGAACTACGCTGGAAGTGGTTGCGTCTTAAGACCCATTTGCCCTTCTAGAGAAATTGTCGTATCATCAATATTTACTAATGTCTGATAAAATATTAAGAGATCAACACGAACCCTCAGATTCACTTCTATCCAAAGCCACCATTGTTCTAGTTCGTATGTTTGGTTCTTGGACCAGTATTTTAATCCACACATTATTTTTTGGTAGTTGGATTTACTTCCACCCCAATTTAGAACTACTCTTAGTCATGGTTTCTCTGGAAGCTATTTATATTGGAATTTTGATCTTAATGGCAGCAAATATAGAAGCCAAGCAGCGCGATCATGCCAACAAACGACAACATCAACGAGATATGGCTATTGTCAGACAGGATGCTCGAGTTGATGAAAAATCATTCCAAGAACTCAAACAAATTCACAAGCAAATCGATAACTTGTATAATGCTATCAAAGAAGGTGATCAGTCACCCAGCAATCTTTAAATCAGAAAATAATAATATGACCAAACGCAGCTTTAAACGAATTATGCTCAAAGTAGGCGGAGAGTCTATGCTGGGCAAGCGCCAATTCGGAATTGATCCCCAAGCAGCCCAAAATGTAGCTAAAAATATTAAAGCTGTTTACGCCAAAAATATCCAAGTCGCTATCGTCATCGGGGGTGGCAATATTTTCCGCGGGATAGCTGGTGAAAAAGCTGGAATCGATCGAGCTACAGCCGATTACATGGGAATGCTGGCTACAGTCATGAATGGTTTAGCTCTCCAAGACGCAATTGAAAAAATGGGTGTTCCTACCAGATTACAATCAGCTCTAGATATGCCAGCTGTTGCTGAAAGTTTTATCAGAAGAAAATCCATTAGGCATATGGAAAAGGGTAGGGTTGTGATCTTAACTGCAGGTACTGGCGTGCCTTATGTCACCACAGATACCGGTGCGTCTTTACATGCACTTGAATTGGGTTGTGATGTA
Source organism: Patescibacteria group bacterium (assembly GCA_018830045.1). Taxonomy (GTDB): domain Bacteria; phylum Patescibacteriota; class Microgenomatia; order UBA1400; family PJMF01; genus JABBGTR01. The sequence continues at coordinate 25,856 of JAHJTF010000011.1, forward strand.
TTGATGAAAGCCACTAAAGTTAATGGCATTTTTGATAAAGATCCAATTATCTATCCTAATGCTAAACGCTATAAAACAATGAATTTCAAAGACGCCATCATGCTTGATGAAGTTCAAGTGATGGATACTACTGCCCTAGCCATGAGTAGTGAGAATGATATGCCAATAATGATCTTTAAACTTTTTGAGAAAGATAATCTACAAAAAGCTGCCATGGGAGAAGACATTGGCACCTATGTCAGTAACGATGTAAAAACAGTCCTCGCAGACAAATAATTGCTTCTTTAAAAAGGAGATTTGTATGACAAATTTTGGCATTAATGGTTTTGGACGAATTGGGAGAATCACCTGTAGAGTATGGTGGCTCCAATATCAGCAAGATTTTAATCTCAAAATGATTAACACTTCAGGCTCGATGGAGCTTGAAGAATGGGTCCACCTGCTTAAATATGATTCTAACTACGGTCAATTAAAAGCACAAATTACGGTTAAAAAACAACAGTCCAAAGATGAAGTTACAGATCAAAATCCTATTTTAGGCTCCATTACTATTAGTGATGACTCCAACTTGAAAACTATTTTAGTTACTGCTCAACGAAATCCTGATAAACTCCCTTGGGGAGAAAATGACGTTGCGGTAGTATTAGAATCAACTGGAGCTTTTTGCACAGAAGAAAAGGCTGCCCTGCACCTCCGGGGTGGGGCTAAATATGTCATTATCTCTGCTCCCGCCAAAGGTGGCAATGTCAGCTCTTCCATTATTGGAGTTAATCAATTTAAACCAAACCAAAAAGTACTTTCAAATGAAAGCTGTACAACAAATTGCGTAGCCCCAGTAGCTAAAATAATGGAAGAAAAGTTTGGTATTGAGAAAGCGGTCATGACGACTATTCACTCTTACACTGACGATCAAAATCTACACGACAATTCACATCAAGATTTACGTCGTGCTCGAGCAGCTGGTATCAATATTGTTCCCACCTCGACTGGTGCAGCCGTAGCTACCACCAGGGTGATTCCAGAACTGGATAAAAAGTTCGATGGTCTAGCTCTACGAGTACCTACGCCAGTTGGCTCGTTATCTGATATGGTGTTTGTCACCTCCAGAGACACTACAATAGAAGAAGTTAATCAGACTTTTATTGAAGCAGCAAAACAAGATAATTGGCGAGGTATTTTAGCTACCACCGATGAGCCAATTGTTTCTTCTGACATTGTAGGCAGAAGTGAATCATCAATCGTAGATCTTAGTTTTACTAATGTTATTGGAGGGAATTTGGTTAAGATTCTCAGTTGGTATGACAATGAGTGGGCGTATTGTCATAGACTGCTTGAACAGATTTCTAGAGTTTAGCAAAACCCACTTTGTATTATTACATTTCCTGTAAGCATGATGTGTTTGACTATGAGTAATGCTAGCTCGTAGCTACACCGCCACCACACAAGGACTAAACCCAATTAAAATTGAGGTCGAGGTAGACTCTAATCGGGGCATGCCCAATTTAATCATAATTGGCTTACCCACCAAAGCAGTTCTAGAATCAAAAGAAAGAATTACCGCAGCACTCATTAACTGTGGAATTCGTATCCGTTGTCGCAGGACAGTCGTTAATCTCGCTCCAGCTGATATCCAAAAAAGTAGTCCAACTTTTGAACTTGCCATCGCTATTGGTATGCTGAAAATGTACAAAGAAATCAACATCAATACTGATGACACAATATTTTTCGGAGAGTTGTCACTAGATGGAGAACTCAAACCTATTAGAGGGGCACTCCCGCTGGTCATTGCTGCAAAACAGATGGGATTTGATAAAGTCATTTTACCAGCTGCAAATAAAAAGGAGGTCTCGATTATTTCTGGAATCACCATCTATCCCTTAAACCATCTACGAGAATATCTAGCTTTTGCCAAAAAAGGCAAGCCTTTACCTAAATTAGTGAATGAAAAATTTAAATCTCATCATCAACTTGAAAAATTAATTAATTTTGAAGATATTTATGGTCAAGAAAACGTCAAACAAGCTCTAACTATCGCAGCAGCCGGAGGACACAACGTCTTATTAATTGGACCTCCTGGAGCTGGAAAGAGCATGTTGGCACAAGCAATGAACTCAATCCTGCCTCCTTTAACTGAACAAGAGGCCGTAGAACTGACTGCCATTTACTCCGTTAGTAAAATTGGGGTGGATAGTTTGATTACCCAACGACCTTTCCGTTCTCCTCATCACACAACTTCGCATGTGGGCTTAATTGGCGGAGGCAAGCATTTATATCCTGGTGAAATCTCTTTAGCTCACCGTGGGGTTTTATTTTTAGATGAATTGACGCAATTCGATCGCCGCTGTTTAGAAACTCTTCGTCAGCCTCTAGAAGATAGACAGATAACTATAGTCCGCGCCCATGGCAGTGTTACTTATCCAGCCGCGTTTACCCTCATAGCAGCTGCCAATCCTTGTCCATGCGGTTGGCAAGAAAGTTCACAAAAAATCTGTCGGTGCTCTCAATTTGCACTCGAGCAATATCAAAGAAAATTATCTGGGCCAATATTGGATAGGATTGATCTTTTTGTCAGAGTTAAGCCAGTGGATCTAAAAAAAATTTCAGACTTTACCCATGAAAATAAATTTTCTTCCTCGCAATTAAAACAACAGGTTGTTCTAGCTAGAAACTTACAATCAGCTTTTTTAGCTGGGCTTAATTGTTCCACCAACTCAGAGTTATCATCGCAACAAGTTAGACAAAAAATCAAATTCTCTCCTGCCGCTAAACAACTCCTAATGAAGGCCGCGGTCAATCTAAACTTAACTGCCCGTGGCTACTTTCGGTTAATTAAAGTGGCCCAAACTATTGCCAATTTAAACCAACACCCAGAGATAAGCAAACTTCACCTCGCTGAAGCTTTGCCGTATCGACAAGATAGTTTTCTTTAAAAAATTACTAAATATGCTATGCCCAGACTCAGACAATACCAGCCAAACCAATCAATCCTAGCTTTTTTAATCACGAATTCAAAAATATATAAGCTAGCTAAGCCAGTCATAAAAGCTGTTAGACCTGCAAAAAAATAAGAGGGAGAGATACTCTGTTGGGTGCCTTGATTCCAAACTTTAATTAATTGAAGTAAGCTAGCTCCCAAAATCGCTGGCAATGAAAGAAAAAATGAAAATTTAAAAGCTTTAATTCTATCTAAACCCTGAGTTATCCCAGCAAAAACAGTTGATCCCGATCTAGAAACTCCTGGGATTATAGCTAGGGCTTGAAATAGACCTATGATAAAACCTTGTCTAAATCCCACCTCTAATTGATGATTAACAGCGCTTTGCTTGCGCAGTACTGCATTGGTTTTGAGGTTAAATAAACCCGTCACCACCAAAGCAGCTGCCACAAGCTTGGTGGATCCAAACCAGGTTTCAATGACATCGGCAAAAAACACTCCCACCACAGCAGCCGGAATAGACCCAACCAAAATAACCAACCATTCTTTTTTGCTTAACCCACGCCAATCTTTCCAAAAAAATAACACTATGGCCAATAGGGTAGAGAAATGCAGCCAAATATTAAAAGCCAAATTCGGCTCCTGCCAACCAAGCAAATTTTGTGTTAGCACTAAATGGCCCGAACTAGAAACTGGCAAAAACTCAGTCATTCCCTGAACTATGCCCAGGAAAACTGCTTCAAGAGTAGTCATTTAACTAATTCTATTTCTTCTTCACTTCTTCAGAGGTTTGTTTATACCATTTAGTCAGCACATCTTTCACTATGTATTGACCCCCAAACCCCAAAGCCAAACCAAATCCTAGTGACAGCATCGTTACAAAACCAATAAACAACACCATAATAAGCTCACTGGCAATGCGAAGCTCGTTGATAGCAGCCAAAACTGCAATGATGAGCACTAGATAGCTGGAAATCTTACCCAGTAAACGGGCACTCCTGCCATCAACACTCATGATTGAACCTTTAACTAAGCTTTCTACCACACCGGCAACCAATAGCCCAAAAAAGAGCACTAAAATCGAAGAAATTATTCTAGGCACATAGGCAATTACTCTCTCCAAAACATGAGTCAAAGAAGCCAGGCCTAGAACTGAAACTGTAGAATGAATTACCACCAGCATTAGAATCCAATAAACAATGCTTCCTAGCACGCCCTCCATTTTTTCTCCAAACTCAGCATTTTTGAAAAAATGTTCTACCGGGGTATTCTTGACCCAATTAGCAACTTTCATAGCTTCTAATAGCTTGACAGCTAAAGCTTTGACTGCCTTCGCAACTGCAGCTCCAATTAATAAAATCAATAGCGCCGCAGCCAACCTTGGTAAGAAAGCAGAAATTTCTATGAGGGTCTCTGTCTTTAAGACAGTTAGCGATTGATAGAGTTGAGGCATAAACACTCCTTTATGGATTTTTACCATTATACTCATAAAAATGAGCAATCCGTAAGCCGGATTCTGTTTTAGACAATGATCTATCTAAGCCTGGGACATTATCACCGCGATAGGGAACAAATCCATTAAGGTGAAAATCGCCAGTCGCAGCAGATGAGGATTGCCTTCTCTTACCTAAGTAAGAAATACCCAGACACTTGATCGTTTCACCCGGCGTCACCCGGATCGTCACTGAGGCTCTATGCTCATCCCTTGTTCGGCTGTCCGGACTTTCCTCACTCCGCATAAGCGAAGCGCCATTGTCCGATTGCTCGCCCCAAGTGTACCATCTTTCTAAGTTTAAGAAAGAATTAAATCTTTAAACCAAGTTGAATAAATTGACCGAATCACAATATAAACTGGAATGGCTAGTAGCGCGCCCATAATCCCAGCTAGCTTTAACCCAATTAAAATACTCATAATTGAAATTAGGGGACTAACATCAACATTGTCCTTCATGATCTTAGGAACTAAAAAATTATTTTCTAGTTGTTGAACCAAGGTGTAAAATACAAGCACCACTAGACCCATCACTGGTCCGGCTACAAAGTAGGCAATAATAATTGAGGGAATAGCAGCCAAAGTTGGTCCCAAATTAGGCAAAATCTCCAAAGAAGCTGCCAACAAAGCTAGTGGAGCTGCATAGGGCACAGACAACAGGGTCAAGCCAACGTAAGTCACAACACCTATTGTCACCATTAAAATGAGCTGGCCCCGAACCCAGCCTCCTAATTGATGTTCTAGTGAGTCTACAAACTCTTCAGCAGTTTTTAAATGTTTATGATTTCTAGTAAACCAAGAAATTCGAAGATGAAGATTTTTACGATCTAACATCAGATAAAGAGAAATGACTAAAACAATTAGAAAGGTAAAAACACCACTAAAGGTTGAGGTGACAACTCCATAAATCGTGTTCACTGATTGCCCCAGCTGTTGGACGATGGTACCCACATCTCCTAAGCTAAAATTAAAATTATTAATCCCGTTCTGCAACCAGGGTAGATTAAATGTTTTGACAAACTGAATTAATTGACTCACTAGCGGGGGAATTATAAACGTCAGAATCCCAACAATACTGAGAAATACCAGAATATAAGTCGTTATGATGGCTAAAATCCTCGGAAATCTTAGTTTAGTTTCCAGCCTATGCACAAATGGCTGTAGTGCCACCATGATAATAAAACCCAAGAAAAATAACGTTAATATATTGCTAATTTGATAGATAAAGTAGAGAAATAAGAGAAAAAAGGTAGTAAAGATAACTATTGATGGAGAGATCAAAATATGTTTTTCGTTTTTAAAAAGTTTCAGCATATACTTAGTATATAAGTAAATGCCTGTAGTTTCCACTCATGATTGCCTATCTCAAACCAAAAAACATCTCGATTTTTCCACCACGTTAGTTGACGCTTTGCATATTGAAGCTCATGCAGCGTCCACAGCGCCACACATTCATCTTTTGAAAATAAACCATTAAGATATTGGCTGAGTTCGCTTGTTCCCAATGCGCTAAATGCCGGCAGAGACCAATTAGCATATTTTTTTTGTAGACGCCTAACTTCCTGAATTGCTCCATTTGAAAATCTTTCTAGAACGCGATTTTTTATTTTTGCCTCAATTAAAACTAGATCTTGATGCAAACCTATGTAGATTTGCTCTAACTTCAAAAAGGAATTGTCTGTCTTTTTATCTAGATTTTTATGACCAATCTCAATGACTCTAATTAAACGACGTGGATTGTTTTGATCAGAGTGATTCAGTAATTCATAGCGAACTGGATTCACTTTTTGCGCCCAAATTTGCAAAGCCTCTAACTCTAGAAACTTGGCTTCTTGCCTGACTTGGTTATCTGGTTTAACTCTCAAAACAGGATCAATATTAAGGAGTTGATCATGGTACAACCCCGTCCCGCCTATAACCATTACTAAGCGCTGTTTTTGCTTGGCCAACTTAATAACTTCCCAAGCCAAATCTTGAAAATGAGTCACTGACCATTCTTGATCTGGAGCAATAATTGACACCCCATGAAGATTAACTTGACCGTTAGTATAAAAAGGATAAATTAAATTTTGATCATGATTTAATTTAAATTCCAAAGGAATATCTGCCCCAGAAATTATCTCCAAGCCCTGATAAACTTGTCTGGAGTCAGCAGAAATTAGGTCAATACCCGTATAAGACTTATTCTGCAGAATCTTCCACGCTAATTCTAGAGCAAAAGAAGTTTTGCCAACCCCAGTCGGGCCAATGATGGAAAATATCTTCATACCACTTTTGGTCTTTGTGATAAATTTTTTTTATTAATAATCTCATCTAGAATTTCCCAGCGCTGTTTTTTAATTTTATGCGGTACATCATCTTTATAAATCCGCCAGCTAGCCGTACCTGGGCGTGGTGAGTACATCGCCACAAAAGCCACTCCCCAGCCTATTTCTTTCGCCAAATCAACTGATTCTTGAAACTCCTCGTCGGTCTCGCCAGGAAAACCCACAATAATGTCGGTTCCTAGAAGAATCTTAGAATCGACAGCGCGTAATTTATGAACAATTTCTAAATATTTTTCTCTAGTATAGCCTCGGTTCATTCTGTACAAAACTTCATTACTACCTGACTGAATAGGCAAATGTACATACCGATCAATTTTTTTATTCCGTCCGATTTCTTCAATTAACTCATCGTGAAAATCCCAAGGATTACTGGTCAGAAATCTAATCATCTTAATTTGTTTAAACTTAGAAATATCTTGCAGCAACGCCACAAATGGGGGCACATCTTTTGGTTTGAGGTACGCAGACTGGTTTTGAGGCAAATCTTTTCTAGTAAAACCCTCATCTCTCATCATGAGCTTGCGAAACCCAATCCCAACTTTTTCTAAACCCCAAGAATTAACATTCATCCCTAATAGGGTAATCTCTTCATAATTTTGATCAACCAATTTTTGAACCTCTTGTAAAATTTCCTCTTTACTCCGAGATCTTTCTCTGCCACGAGAATAGGGGACAATGCAATAAGTACAAAAAGAGTTACAGCCAGTAGAAATTGGTATCCAAGCATGTTTTTCATCCTTACGAATAGCAGTCTGGTTAAAACCAACTTCATTCACCGGCAGAATCTCATCAAGCTCAGGCATTATCTCTAATAATTTTTGATTGCCATGATGAGTCATACAGCCAGTTAAGATAATCTTGGGACGAGACTGAGCAGATCCTTTGAAATATTCCGTGACGTTATATAAAAACCCCAAAACCCGATCTTCAGCCCTTTGTCTAACAGCGCAAGTATTAATGACTAGCTCATCACATCTTTGCCAGCTAACTGCCTCAATAAATCCGCGGGATTGGTAATCTCCCGCAATTCTTTCTGAATCTGATTTATTAGACTGACAACCAAAGGTGTGAATAAAATAAGATGGCATGGACTGTATTTTACCAGGAAAAATCCCACTGTCCTTGATACAATGCTTGGGTGCAAAAAAACCAAAGAAAATTTCTGCGCAATAATCTAAAAATTTTCTACCTCACTCAGGGTCTGACTTCGCTGATTTTCTTAACTGGTACCTGGGCTGCTTACGAGTTAAAGTTTCTTACCTTCACCCAACTGGCTCTCATTGAGGCCACCTTTATGACGATTCAACTACTAACAGAGCTTCCTACCGGAGCTTTCGCCGATCTAGTTGGTAAAAAAATTACTGTTCAAATCGGGTATTTTTTAAAAGCGTTCTCGATGGTTATTTTCGCATTTTCACAGAGTTTTGAATGGTTTTTAGTCTATGCGATATTCTTAGGCATTGGCGATGCTATGAACTCCGGAGCCGCTGAGGCTTTACTCTATGACACTCTCAAGCAGGCCGGGGTGGAGAATAATTTTTCTAGATATTGGAGTAAGTTAAGCCTAGTGTTCCAGATAGGACTATCCCTAGCTTCTTTAGTTGGCGGGTGGCTAGATGTGATTTGGCTCCGCTTGCCAGCTCTTGGCTATGCAGCAGCCTTATTTCTAGCTGGAATTGCCACCAGTGGTTTTATTGAACCCAAAGTAGATACAGAAAAATTTACCTTGTATAACTACTACCGGCAAGCTAAGCAAGGCATAAAAGAAATATCAAAAACGACCTACTCCACATACCTATCACTTTTTTATATTCTTGTTGGCGGGATTAGCTTGGCGGTGATGAATAGCTTTAAAACCATTATTCTCACAGATTTAGGCTACACCAACACTCAAATCGGGACTTTTTTAGGCATAGCACGGATTTCATATAGCGTGTTGCTGTTCCAAATTTTAAGAGTAGATCGACTCGTTACCAAAAAACGTGCCTTTTATCTTTTTCCCATCTTATTAATCTTCTCAATGGCCCCAATGTACTGGTTGGATAAATGGGTAGCTTTACCATTTATTGCTATTTCTATGCTGGTTTCTACAGCCAGATGGACAATATTAGCTGAATACACCAATCAAGTTTTTACTTCAAAAAATCGCGCCACAGCTATTTCTACAGTAAGTATGATAATTGGTTTATTTTATGTAGTGGTCATGCTGGGGGCTGGTCCGGTGATGGAAAAATTTGGTGGATCGCCGATCATATTCACTATCTTGGGAATAATTTCTGCGGTGACGATCTTACCGCTAGGAATGTACTTGGCGAAAAATAACTCTTGAGGCGCGGGCGGGATTCGAACCCGCGAAACAAGGTTTTGCAGACCTCGCCATTGGGCCACTCTGGCACCGCGCCTTAGATCTTTTATTATACCTGTCCTTAATGATCCTGTATAATGCCTGCCTATGGGAAAAAATAAAGCAACTCAAAAAACTACACAAAAAACAAAAACAGCTCCTAGCGTAGTTGTAGACAACACTAAATTAAAACTCACTTTAGCCTGGAAAGAGATTAAGCAAGCATATGATCGAGTTTTAAAAAATTCTGCCAAAAATATCAAGGCTCAGGGTTTTCGTCAAGGCAAAGTACCCTTAAAAATTGCTGAAGAAAAAATTGGCAGAGATCATCTAATTAATAAAGTACTAGAAGTGATTGTTCCCCAAAAATATCAAGATTTGATAAAAAAAGAAAAAAAAGAACCCCTCACACCTCCAGAGATAAAACCACTCAAGATGGATTGGGAACAAGACTTTGAACTAGAAATCTATATTGCAGAGAAGCCAATCATTAAACTAGGCAACTATCGACAGGCTGTTAAAAAAGGCCTAAAAGCAGCCATCAAACAATTCAAAGAACACACCAAAGAACCAAAAGATGGAAAAAAACTAACTAAAGCACAGCTTAACACCCAAGAAAGAGAAATTAAACTTCAACAAATCTTTAAAGCGCTACTTGAGGCTACTCAGCCCCAAATACCAGAATTGCTTCTCAAAGAAGAAACTAAGCGCGAAATCCAACGACTAGACCAAGAGCTAAAAAAAATTGGCTTATCTCTTGACGATTATTTGACTAAAAGAAACCAAAAATTCGAAGACATGTCTTCTCAAGTAGCAATTCAATCTTTGAGCCAACTCCAATTAGAGTTTGTACTCGAGGCAATTGAACAAGATCAAAAGATTAAGGTTACTCAGAAAGACATTGACGTAGAACTTAGAAAAATCAAAGATGAAAAAGTTAAGCAGCAGATTCAAAATAATCATCAATATCTTAATTATCTTGAAGCTCAAATTAATCGTCGCAAATTAATTGATCTACTGCTTGAAACAAAATAATCTGGTGCAAATCTTAACAAAAATCTGTTCTTTTCAAGGGAATTTTCTTTAGTACAATGCAGTTTATAAGATTGATAGTTTCTATTGTCCTATAATATAATTATATGCTATAATAGTGGATCAAATATGAACACTCTTGGAAATATTAAACCACCAGGAAATTCCAGCAAAAAAAATCAGCAGGCTGTAAATCCTTTTGCCAGGGCTTTAGCCGAATCTGAAAAGGGAACATATGCTGGCGGCAAACAACAACTAGACACTAGCTCAGACTTATTTAGCGAGGCCTTAGCTAAAACCGGTGGCCAAATTTCAAAAAACATCAGCCCTCAAGAATTAAAAAAGCAAGAAGACACACTTAAGAAAGAACAAAAAAGGGCTGAGCTACATAGAAAACTTCATGATCAGATTAACCCCGTAGACCAAGCAGAGGTTTTTAGCGGTTATAAAGAAAGAACTAAAAAAGAGCTCAATGAAGTTCGTAAAGAACTCAAAAAACTAGCACTTGAGATTTCTAAATTTTATAAAGAAGTTGATATCCAAACTACTCAAGAAATCACTGACCAGGGAGTTGAGGGATTGGGTTTAAAATCTTTTTTCAAAAATTTAAAAGCTTGGATTATTTTATTAACTCAACAAGTTCGTAGTGCTCGAACCTGGATGCGACAGCAACAAGCTAGAGCTAATAAAATAAAAAGCCGTAAAATCAAGGGCGGGCTAATGATGAATGAGGGCGGAAATGCGGAATCTAAGGTCGTCTTTGACATGATGCATCATGAACGAAGTACGGCATATAGTGGGGGATAATTAAAAAAATAATTAGTGAACTCGAGTGGACTCGAACCACTGACCTCTACGATGTCAACGTAGCGCTCTAACCAACTGAGCTACGAGTTCTATCTATACAGATCAATAATTATACCCAACAGTTTGCTATTTCACAATCAAAAAAACTCCTGGTATAATGTGCGCCTTAGTGTAATAAATATTTATTTTATTAGAAAGCAGAAAAACACCTAGTGGGCAGACGACATTACAGCAAACAAAGTAAAAAAGACCGCATTATTGCAAACATGGCAATCCGCGTAACTCAGGTTAGAGTTCTTGATAGCCAAGGTAGCCAAATCGGAGTCATGTCGACTGCTGAAGCACTTGATCAAGCAAGACAGCAAAATAAAGATTTGGTGCTTATTACGCAACAAACTACGCCCCCAGTGGTAAAAATTATTGAGCTTTCTAAACATAAATATTGGCTACAGCAAAAACAAGCTGAGCAACGCAAAAGCGCGCGCCAACAGGAAATTAAGGGGGTCAGATTAACGCCATTTATTGATGAGGCTGACCTGCAAACTAGATTAAGGCAAATTAAAAGATTTTTAGAAGAAGGCGATAAAGTCAGAGTTGAGGTGGATTTTCGCCGCGGGCGTCAAAGAACTAAAAAAGAATTTGGCTTTAAAAACTTTGAACGAATTATTGAAGAGACTCGAGAATTTGCTGAAGTTGAGATTGAGCCCAAATCAATCGGCACTAAAGTAATGATGCAGTTGCGGCCAACTAAAAAATAAATATCTATGAAAAAATATAAACAAAAAACCAGAAAAAGCGCTACGTCCAGATTTAAGATAACCGGCACTGGTAAATTAATGCGTCGTAGACAAAATATGCGTCATTTGCGTCGCAAAAAAAATAAAAAAACTATTCGCAAATATCGTCTACTAGCTGAGGTCACTGGCAGGTATGCTAAAAAAATCAAACAAATGATGGGGCTAGCCTAAAGGAAATTAATTATGCCAAGAACAAAAACAGGATTTACTCGTCGCAGGCGTCATAATAAAATTCTAAAATTAACCAAGGGTTTTCGTGGTACCTACAATCGCTTGATAAAAAGAGCTAAAGAAGCACTGCTCCACGCTGATCAATATTCTTTTATTGGCAGAAAACTGCGCAAGCGTAATTTTAGAAAACTCTGGATTATGAGAATTAATAGCGGGCTTAAGACAATTGATGAAGGTTATAAATATTCTAGATTTATGGCTGCTCTCAAAAAGGCTAACATTAAACTAAACAGCAAAATGTTAGCTGAACTAGCTGTCAATAATTCTCAAGACTTTAAAGCCGTTGTTGACAAAAGTGGCTTAAAAAAATAAGATCAAACTCAATGACAGGCAAGCTTGCGCTAACTAGCTTTTTCTTTTTTAGCCACTGCTAAAAGGGGAGAAGTTGTAGTGAGAACAACAAACTCCCCAAACGGGGAGTTTTTTTATGGGAGATGTACTAGAATAAACAAACATGGTTCAAAATACAAAATCATTACCAGCGTTGAAAAAGACTATCACTGATCTCAAGCAACAGTTTGATATTGAGCCTAAAACTGATGTGGAAAATTTACAGAATAAGTACTTGGGTAAAAGGGGATTTATCAATGATTTAATGAAAAGCCTGAAAGACGTTCCCCGCGAAATGCGACCCGTGGCAGGACAGCTCTTAAATGAGCTTAAAGAAAACTTAGACCATCAAATAAAATTATTGGGTAAGGGGCTATCCGAGAAAACCCCAAATAAAATTGACCTCACTCTTCCGGGACTCAAACCCAATGCGGGTCACACGCACCCCGTTTCCCAAGCCATAGAAGAAATCACTCATATTTTTGAAAAAATTGGCTTTACTCGAGTGCGCTATCCAGAAGTAGATTGGGATTATTATGTATTTGAATCGTTAAATATGCCTCTAGATCATCCCGCGCGCGATGAATGGGAAACCTTTTTTATCGAAGTGCCCGAAGCAGAAAAAATGGGCAAGATGGTCCTCACCACCCACACTTCTAACGGGCAAGTGCGAGAAATGGAACGTCTTAACAGCAAGCCACCTATCCGCATGATTAATATTGCCCGCTGTTATCGTCGGCAACAAGACGCAACCCACACCCAGATGTTTCATCAGTTTGAGGGTTTAGTAGTAGATAAAGGAATTAATATCCAACATCTCAAAGGCACCTTAGATCACTTTGCACAGCAGTTCTATGGTCCAGGTACAAAAAGTCGGATACGACCTTTTCATTTTCAATTTACTGAACCCTCGTTTGAGGTTGATTTTAGCTGTCACATTTGTCATGGCACTGGCAAAAAAGGTAGAAGTAAGTGTAAATTTTGTAAATCTGGCTGGCATGAAGTTGGTGGAGCTGGTATGGTCCATCCCAATGTATTAAAGGCGGGCGGGATTGATCCTGATGAATACACAGGCTTTGCTTTTGGCTGGGGGGTAGAGCGCACCTATACCCTTAAAGAGGGTTTAAACATTGATGATATTCGTCTAATTTATTCAGGAGATCTGAAATTTTTGGAGCAGTTTTAATATGAACATTCTTATTCCACACAATTGGCTATTAGAATATTTAGAAACAGAGGCTTCTCCAGCAGAGATTCAAAAATACTTATCTCTATCAGGACCAGCTGTAGAACGCATTTACCAAGTTGGGGGTGAAAGTGTCTATGACATCGAAATAACTACCAATCGCGTTGATTCTATGAATATTTATGGCATTGCCAGAGAAACGGCAGTAATTTTAAGTCAAGCAGGCATCAAAACTGTTTTAAAACCACTCAATATTATTGATAAAAATTCACTTCAATTAACTAAAGAGCTGCCGATGCCAAAGGTTTTTAATAATCCTACATTAAATAAACGTACTATTTTCATTATCCTGAAGAATGTCAACCGGGCACCAACTCCAAAATGGATGGCAAGAAGATTGGCTCAAACAAACATGAATATTCATGACAGCGCGATTGATATCACCAATTATGTCACTCATGAAATCGGCCACCCTATTCATGCTTTTGATTATGACAAACTAATGAGCATTGGTGGAGAAATTCACATTACTGAGGCTAAAAAGGGTGAAAAATTAACTACCTTAGACGGTGAGTATTTAGAAACAGTTGGCGGCGAAGTGGTCTTTAAAAATATTGATAACCAGATCATTGATTTACCTTCTATTAAAGGCACTAAAAATACTTCAATTGACCAAAGTACTCAAAATATACTCTTACTAGCAGAATCTATTCGCGCTGATAAAGTTCGTTTTGCCAGTATGACTCATGCCATCCGCACTACTGCAGCTGGATTAATGGAAAAAGGCGTGGATCCTCACTTAGCACAGCCAACCCTACTGCGAGCAGTTGAGCTTTATCAAGATATTTGTAAAGCCCAAATCGGCAGTCAAGTTTATGATGATTTTTCCGATGATTCTATTCCTAAGCCAGTTAACATCAACTTACAAAAAATTGATGATTATTTAGGTTTAGAAATCAATGTTAAAAAAATAATTAAATTTTTGAATTCTCTTGAATGTAAAGTTGAAATCAAAGGAGGGGGAAGAACTACTCAACTAATAGTTCAACCTCCCACCTTTCGACCAGACTTGGCTATTCCGGCTGACATCATTGAAGAAATAGCCCGGATTTATGGTTACCACAACTTACCCAGCCTGCTCATGGATACCCCAATCCCAACCACCTACCCTCAAGATATAAATTTTAATTTCGAAAATAAAATTAAAAACTTTTTAAGTAATATTGGCTGGCAAGAAGTTTACACTTATTCCATGTTAAGTGATGAGATTGCTCAGCAATCTGGATACAAACTCGACCAACACCTTAAACTCCAAAATCCTCTGACCGATGATAGAGTTTACCTACGCCGATCGCTATTACCCTCACTAGAAGAAATCATCGCCAGCAACCCTCATAAAAAATCTTTATCTATTTTTGAACTAGCCAATGTTTATCAACCCCTGGATGAGGGCAAATTACCGCAAGAACAAATGCTGCTCGGCCTAGTTTCTACTGCAGATTATCGCATTGTTCGAGGTAGTCTAGAATCATTACTAGACCGACTTTTTGTCCCTAGCTATGACATTGTTCCTTCTAAACAACCGCAACAACAATTTAATCAATCAGCTGAAATTACAGCCAAAGATCAAAGTGGTAAAACGCGGGTTATTGGCGCGATTGGAGTTTTAACCTCGGGAAGAATTGGCGCCGAGATTGCTCTGGCTGATTTACTCAAGATAATCAGAACTCATCCCACCTATCGACCCATCCCTAAGACTATGCCCATCATAGAAGATCTAACTTTTAGTTTGCCCAAGGGAATAGCTGTAGGAGAAGTAATAAACTCCATCAAGCAGATGGACCAACTAATTACAAAAGTCGAGCTCAAAAACATCTATCAACAAAATTACAGTTTTGCTATCCAATATCATCATCTCAAAAAGAATTTAACCGCCGCGGATGTTGAGCCACTGCGAAAAAACATTGTTAGGCAAATTGAGAAACAGCACCAGGCCAAACTTGTGGGTGAAGTATAATACTAATGTGTTAACTAAGCAGCGTCGAGATCAACTCTACACAGCATTCATTGTTTTAATTATTTTTTTAATCCCCAGCAATTTGTTTTTAAAACTCAATTATTCAGGTGCCTATGTTAATGGTTTACTTGTCGATTACTTAATTCCTAAAATTTACCTAAATGATATCTTTATTTTTACCCTACTAGTACTTTGGTTAATTGAAGTCGTTTTAGTTAAAAAAAATAAATTAAAAACCACAATTTTTAAACCGTACTTTTCAAGTATTCTAATTTCTCTAATAATCATCCGTCAGATATTTGCTCCATATCCCTTATCTGCGGCTTGGTATTTACTCAAACTCATTGAAGTTGGTTTATTAGGTTGGTTTTTGGCTATTCATAAAAAGCTTTTGCGCAAACCAATCATTTCCTACGCCATTATTGCCGCCAGTTGGTTCCAATCTCTCTTAGCTATTTTTCAATTCTTCACCCAAAAATCTTTGTTGAGTTATAAATTTTTAGGCGAACCACAGCTATCTAATTCAATCGGCTTAGCCAAAGATGTATGGTGGAATACCGGCCGGGTCTTACCTTATTCCACCACAGCTCATCCCAACATTCTGGGGGGAATCTTGGCTATCTTCAGTCTTATTTTAATAAGCTGGTTCTCAAAAGCTCAAAACAAGTGGATCCAAAAACTAACTATCTTCACCATTCTATTGGCTATCTTTGCTATCATCCTCACCCAATCAATTTCAGCTGGACTGACTTTAATAATTGGCTCAATTTTTATCACTGCAAAAAAACTTAATCAAAAACTACTTGTTATTGGCGGAATCATACTATTTATTATTACTCCAATATTCATCCACTTTTCTTCTCAAGAATTAACTCAAAATGATTCTCTAATCAGGCGATCTTATTTACAAACTGCTGCAATTAATATGTTTGTAAATAATCCAATTCTAGGAGTAGGTCTTAATCAATTTACTAGCAGAGTGGAGGAGTATAGCAACACTCAAGAAATAGTTAGATTCGTCCAGCCAGTTCATCATGTGGGATTACTATGGTTGGCAGAAACCGGCCTATTGGGATTAGGAATTCTTGCGTGGATTATAGTGAAAAATAAATTAAAAAAAATCATTATCCCACTTCTGATTTTGTTGCCGCTAGCGACATTAGATCATTATCTTTTAACTCAACAAGCAGGATTATTATTAATGACTTTAACTATTGTATGGTTCCAGCAGAAGGAGTAGCGTCAGATGATTGTGTAGCTTCTTTTGTAGGAGAAGGCGATGGTGCTGGTTCTTTCCAGTTTTCACCCCCAGTACCAATCTTTACTTTATTAGTTTCTTTAGATTTGTCTCCTCGCGAATAAGCTTTGGCCCAAACTTCATAACGACCCTTAAATAAATTCAGCTTACCTTTATACTCACGATCATTAACTGTCTCTCTTACTTCACCATTCACAATAATTTCAATTTTTTCAATACCCTCGCCGCTTTCTGCTCTAACCACAACTTCAATATCTTCAGTCTCATATTTCTTTTCATTTTCTGGTTTTTTCATCTCCACAAAGACATCGCTTGCTTCCCCGCAAGATTCTGTGGGAGGTTTATAACGAGAGTCATTTTGAGCTTCTATCCAAGCATTAACCGCTTCTTGCCAACGATTTTTACCATCTCGACTCACCGGATCGTCCAATTGAATCACAATGTATTCTCGTTCATCATAATCTCCAGCCGCAATTCGTGCATCGTTGGCCAATTTATCTTCACCTCGGCATAATTTGAGTTTGGTATGAATCGGATCTGGTAATGATGGCAAAGTACCCCTGAGCACATACTCTGTCTTTTCTGGAAAACTATTATGTGATGGATACCCAGAAAGGCTATCTACTTGCACTTGTTCTACACCTTCTGGGACTACCCATTCCGGAGTCCCATAGCCCTGCTCCAATGCCGCCAAAATAATTCGCCGCCAAATTGGTGAGGCTCCGGTCACACCAGAAGCTACTTGCTTCATGGGTGAGTTATCATTATTTCCCACCCAGGTGCCCACCATAATTTTTTGACTCCAACCAATAGTCCAGTTATCGCGTTGATCATTAGTCGTACCAGTTTTGACTGCGATTGGTCTCCCGGTATTTAGTAGTGAGTTAGCTCCAAAAGCCAACAAACGAGCATTGTTATCAGAGAGTACATGGTTAATTAAAAAAGCCTCTCCAGCTGAAATCACCTGTGGACCATTAACCTGCTTGTGTTCAAATAAAACACTTCCGTTCATGTCTTGAACTTTCAAAATTGAAATTGGTTGCACTTTGCGACCTCCATTAGCAAAAGTACTGTAGGCAGTTACTGTATCAAGCAGATGCACCTCGCCACCCCCCAAAGTTACAGCCAAGCCAAACCTCCTCAAGTTCTCTTGAGTTGGTTCGAGAGTATCAAAACCCAGCTCATAAGCTAATTGTAAGAAGTTATCCACTCCTACTATTGCCACAGATTTAACTGCCGGTACGTTGATAGAGCTGCCTAGAGCATTACGCAAACTAATTGGACCATGGAACTTACCGTCATAGTTTTTGGGTTGATATGGTTTCTCTGTTGAATCAATTCCCGTCATAAACTCAGTCGAAACATCCATTAGCATGCTGGCAGGCGTAAACCCCCGCTGGAACATGGCTAGATAAGTCACTGGCTTAATGGATGAGCCGGGCTGACGTAAGCCGTCGACTGCCACGTTAAACTGACCGCCAATTGCAACTTCTCCTTCTTGAGTTGCTTCTTTAGCAAAATAATCAGCGCTTCCCACCATACTCAAAATTTCCCCAGTATCAGGATCCATCACCATCGCTGCTCCGTTAGTGATATTTAAATAGGCAATGTCTTCTACCTCCTCCTGAACAATTTCTTCAGCTTTTTCATGTAACTTTAAATCTAGGGTGGTAGTAACCTGAAGGCCGCCGCTTTCAACTACATCTTCGCCAAACATTTCTTCCAACTGATCACGAATATAAAATACAAAGTGAGGGGCCTTAATATTACTCACCGTACGTTCAAACTCCATTGAATTAAGCTCTGTGGTTGCTTCTTGATAAGCAATCTCTGTTAAATAACCATATTCCTTCATTTTTTCCAACACAGTTTCGGTACGGCCTTGCCAATAAGGATTGCCGTCTTTATCCTCTTTGCCAGCAAAAGGGGAGTAAATAGAAGGCCGTTGTGGTAAACCAGCCAAAAATGCCGACTCGACTACAGTTAGATCCCTCACATCTTTTTTAAAATACATATCAGCCGCAGCTCCTACTCCCCAGGCCGTCCCACCATAGGGTGCTTCATTCAAATACATTTCTAAAATCTCGTCTTTGCTAAACCTGCGCTCGATTTGAAGTGACAAAATTAATTCTTTATATTTACGAATTATCGTTCTCTCATTGGTTAACAAGGCATTTTTTACTAACTGCTGTGTAAGTGTAGAACCACCTATCACTCGATGTCGAAAAATAATATTGTAGGGAATTCTAATGATAGTGAGAAGATCAAAACCCCCATGCTTGTAAAAGTCTTTGTCCTCAATCGCAACAGTAGCATGCTTGAGATAGTCTGGGATATTTTTAATATTAATCGGGATACGTCGCTCAGTATTATAAAGATCGTATAAAAGCTCACCCTCACGATCATAAATTCGAGTGCTAAAACCACTTTTACGGACCACTTCACCCGGTTTAGGTAAATCTTTAGCATACCAAGCATATAAACCAAAAAAGCCCAAAACAATGATCACTACAGCGGCTAAGCCCCCAATAGCTCCCAAACGAATGAGTTTAATTTTGCGCAACTGCTTTTGGGCCGGGGAAAACCGACGTGATTGAGCTCGACCAATCAATTTGCGAGTTATAAATCTAAATGGGGTCGTGATAGTTTTCCAAATAGCCGTCAGGTTGATTCCCATATCTCGTATAGTAACAGTTTGAGGTACTCTAGCAAATAGCTGCTTAACCTGATTTCGCCAGGCAGAAAAAAAATTAGGAGACTTATTTCGAGAAAATGCTGACTGATGTTCTAATCTTGAGCGGGCTTGTTCTTCCTGATCTAGCACCGATTTCAGATTGCCGTAATCTAGAACCATGAAATCATTGTATAATATCTACTGTGAAGATACACACCTATACCCACTACTCTTATGGAAATCATCCATTAAAGCTTGGAGTGGGAAGTCTTGTGTAATCACAAATAAATACATAAAAATTAGCCCCGCTTCCAAGCGGGGCTTTTTGGTTTTGACCCTAATCTGAGGGAGGGGAGGAGTGTGACTAAACATCTTATAATTTTTCTTATTGACATATAAAATATCTCATTAGATAATGAACTTCTAACAAATTAACAACAGCAATAATGGAAAAATACTAGGTTTTTCTTGGTGACAATAGAGAACTGACGGTTGCTGCAAGTCAGTCGCACAACATAAACCGAATTACCTTCCTCAGCTGGATGACTGAAAATAATAGTAAGTCATTCCGGGTGCGCCCGTATACAGCGCTAGAGCATGTCACAAGAAACAGAGTGCTCGAACAATCAAGGTTTAGACCTTTAGTTTCGAGACTCCCAAGACAGGGAGTTTTTTTATTGAAAAAGGTCTAATCAAACAAGGTGGTACCGCGAAAAATCGCCCTTGTATGAACGTCAACTATTGGCGTTTATGCAGGGGCGTTTTTATTATTTCAGCCCCAGAAAGGAGGTAAATATGAAAAATGAAAATGAAATAGAACTACATATAAATAGAGAAGACGCGATGATGAGCTGTCATTCTTCTCAGGCAAGAATTCCTCGTGAGATTGCTCTGGCGCGAGGTATTTTTCAATACTCAACTAGAAGTATGGGTGCTAGTTCAAAGACAACCGAGCCGACAGAAAAATCATTGCATGGTATCGACGCGCTTGAAGGCAGAAAACAACAAGTTGAAAAAAATATTGAATCTAGAGCCAATCGCATTGTTGAAGAAGCCAACCGTCTGAACGAAGCTAAGGATAATCTTAGAACAATTATTAGCAACACAGATTTGGTTTCAGAAATGAAAGTAGCTTTGATGTTAGGACTAGAAACTCATCAAGTTTTAGCCGTTTGGTCCTTGCTTGATTTAATTAGAGAAAAAAACAGTTTGATAATTAAAATTAAAAATTTTAATAAACTTTAAGAGTTTGATTAAGTAAGGTGGTGATGAGAATGAAGGCAAACTTCGTACTTATCTCCCCCCAGATTTTCCGGATCCTCCGGATAAATCTGACCAGTCACCTGAAGACAAGCAAAAGTCTGATAAATAGGTGACATCCTAGGGAGCCTCGCTCTACAGCGAGGCTCCCAACCCATATTAAATATAAGGTACAATAGAAAGATCCTATGCAAAAACAACATCTCACCGTCGAGGAAGTCTTATCTCGTGGAGTTACAGAAGTTCTTCCCTCCAAAGAATCTTTGAAAAAGCTCATGAGTCAGAAGAAAATCCGGCTTTATCTCGGAATTGATCCTACCGGAGCACTCTTGACTCTAGGTCACAGCGTAGTCTTGCGTAAACTCCAGCAATTTGCCGATTTAGGACATGAAGTAATTTTACTCATTGGTAATGGCACGGTCAAAATCGGTGATCCTACTGGTAAAGACACCACTCGACCAGAGCTAACCAATGAAGAAATTGAAGAAAATTTTAAAGATTGGCAGACACAAGCCAGCAAGATTTTAGACTTTAATAAAATTGAGATCAGGCGCAATGGAGATTGGCTGGATAAATTAACCTATGTGGACCTAATTAAAATCATGGGTCAAACTACTGTCCAGCAACTTCTCGAACGAGATATGTTCCAAGAACGACTAAAAAATGGCTTGCCCATTCACACTCACGAAATTATTTACCCACTCATGCAAGGTTATGACAGTGTGGTTATGGACGTAGATCTAGAAATAGGTGGAACAGATCAAACTTTTAACATGATGATGGGCCGTACTCTCCAAAAAATTTACAACAATCATGAAAAATGGGTACTCACTACCCCAATTATTGATGGTACTGACAGCCGAAAAATGAGTAAATCATATAACAATTATGTGGCTCTCACAGAAAACCCCACTGACATGTACGGCAAACTAATGAGCATCAGCGATGAGATGATCATTGATTATTTTACGGTTCTCACAGATGTACCAATAACCGAGATTGAAGAGATAAAAAAATCCATGACAACTGGGGAAAATCCCATGATATTTAAGAAAAAGCTGGCTTTTATTATCACTCAAATGTACCACAATGAAAAAGAGGCTAGAAAATCAGAACAGCATTTCCAAACTATCTCTCAAAAAAAAGGTATTCCAGAAAACAATCCAGTGCATTTAATCAGTGCTAGTTCGACAACAGTCTTTAGTCTTGCATCTGGAGCCAGAAAAGAGTTGAGTAATAGTGAAATTAGAAGACGCATAGAACAGGGAGCAGTCTCGATTGACTCTCAAAAATATACTAACCCTAATGAAGAAATCACTCCTAAATCTGGCAGTATCTTAAAAACTGGGAAAAGAGACTTTCACCAAATTAAAGTGGAGGAATAAAATGACCAGAAAACAACGCGAGCGCCTCACTAAGATTTTTGCCATAATTTTTATGCTAGCAATGCTACTAAGTATTGTTGGCAGTAGTATAATTTATCTACTTTAGATTGTTAAAAAAGTTACCCTTTGCCTTAGTCTTAGTCTTAGTAATTAAGATTCTTCAGCAAGACCAGCCACTTCGTCTATTATTAGGTACCACCTCGAACCCCCATCGCCAATAATTAACACTCGATTAAATAACTCATTTACATCCTCAGCTCCATACCTGCTGATAGTTCCAACTCTTCCATTTTTCAACCTCACCCGAGTGCGTAGTGGATATTTTTTTCTAAACTCCTCTACTTCTCTCTTTAATTTCGCTACCTCAGTAGAACTAAGTCTTTCTGTCAAACTCATTATCTCCCTCCTTTTTAATTTAAGCTATTATATTATATCAAATTTTTAAAATTAAACATTTGGGAGTACTGTGGATAATTGTATACTGCTTTTATGTATTCGCTGGATAGTTCCTTGGACATAGTCGTTGGCATTGGCCCAACTGTCGCTAATAAACTCGCTAGCAAAAACCTATACACCCTTCAAGACCTACTCCTTTGGGCACCCCTCCACTATGAAGACCGTTCGCAACAAAAACTAATTATGGATTTAGTCAAAGATGAGTTAGTCACCATCCAAGCTGAGGTCACTGCTGTTTCTAATCAATACAAAGGCCGGCGCTCTATACAGCGCGCCACTATCCAAGACAGCTCAGGCAGCTTGAAACTGATCTGGTTTAACAGTCCCTACATCAAAGACACTTTAAAAAGAGGGCAGTCTTATTTTTTTAGTGGTCAGCTTAACAATAGAAGGATGATGACTCAACCCAAAATAGAAAAAATCAGCCGTGATACCATTCACACAAATCGGCTAGTCCCAATTTATTCTACAGTTACTGGGATCAAACCGGGCAACTTGCGCCGCTACCTCAAAGAAATTGTGGACCATCTGCAACCAATCGATGATCCTTTGGCTAAACAATTTGACTTACTCCCACTTAACACAGCCTTCAAACACCTACATTTTCCCGATGATCAACAACTCACCATTGACGCCCGCAAGCGTTTAGCCTTAGAAGAACTACTGGGATTAATGCAACATTCGTATCGCATTAAACAGCAGTGGAAAGATAAAGCTTGCGCACACTTCATAAAAATAGATGAAAAAAACTTGATTCCAAAGCTACTTTTTACTCTCACTCATGCTCAGCAACGCAGTCTGCGAGAAATTCTAGTCAACATTCAATCAACCACGCCCATGAACCGCTTGCTCCTGGGCGATGTTGGTTCGGGTAAAACTGTGGTGGCCGGAATTGCCGCTCGACAAGTTTTACAAAATAATCACCACGTGGCCTTTATTGTGCCTACCCAAATTTTGGCACAACAACATCTTGAAACCCTCGATCAATTTTTTCCGGAGATAAATACTCAACTTTTAACAGCCAAAAACAAATTTATTCTA
>JAHJTF010000012.1 GCA_018830045.1 Patescibacteria group bacterium
CGCTTTGTTTTTGTTGCTTTCTTTTCAAAAATTCTGTCAAAAAATCTGTAATCTGTGATTTGTATGAAATAAAATCTTGCATAAGCTATATCTTACACTACCTGACTTATCTAGAAAAAATGGTTACAATACGGCGATATGACTGACTACCAACCATCCTCAAAAATCTTACAAAAGTATGCAGAGGTACTGATTAACTGTGCACTTAACTCTGGGGAAGGAATCAAGCCCGGGGAAGTAGTTAGGCTAATCGTACCGGATATTGCCAAGCCCCTAGCGCTTGAATTACAAAATACTGTTCTCAAATCAGGTGGTCATCCAATGTTACAGATCATCCCCACACAGCTTGATAAAGATTTTTATACTTTAGCTAATGACGATCAATTAACTTTTTTCCCCGAACCATATCTGCGAGAACGAGTCAAGCTAATTGACCACCAAGTTTTTATCATCGCTGATCCCGATCCTTTTGAACTTAAAGATATTGATCCACAAAAATTTATTAAAGCTCGCGATGCTAAAAAGGCTTATCGCGATTGGCTGGACGATAAAGAAAATCGCAACCAATTTACTTGGACAGCAGGCCTGTGGGCTGTGTCAGCTAAAGCTGAGATAGTCGGCTTATCTTTAAAAAATTATTGGCAGCAAATTATTAAAGCTTGTTTTTTAGATAAAGAAGAACCCATTGTAGAGTGGCAACGAATTTTTAAGATGCAAAAATCAATTAAAAAATCACTCAATGCCATGAGTATTGAGTGGTTAGAAATTAAAGGACCTGATGTTGATCTTAAAGTAAAACTTGGAGCTAATCGGATTTGGAATGGAGGCAATGGTCGCAATATCCCCAGTTTCGAGTTCTTTACTTCTCCCAATTGGCGGGGTACGCAGGGCTGGATCAGCTTTAACCAACCACTTTACCGTTATGGCAATGTAATTAAAGATATTCATCTAGAGTTCAAAAATGGTTTAGTAACTAAAGCCAAAGCTAAAACTGGAAATAAATTTCTACAAGAAATGCTCAAAAGCCCTAATGCTGACAAAATAGGCGAATATTCTTTGACTGATAAACGGATGTCGCGCATCACCCATGTGATGGCAGAAACTTTATTTGATGAAAATATTGGCGGACCATATGGCAATACCCACCTAGCAGTCGGCCGATGTTACAAAGATTGCTATCGCGGCGATCCCAGTCTGATGAGTAAAGAAAAATGGGCAGAGATGGGCTTTAACGATTCTGCAGAACATACTGATATTGTCAGTACTACCGACCGCACTGTGACGGCTACTATGACTGATGGTAGTCAAAAAATGATCTATGAAAAGGGAAAATTTACTTTTTATAAGGAGTAAATGATTATTAAATCCCCAAACGAACTAATTGCATATAAAAAGGCCGCTAAAATTTCAACTCAGATCATGGCACAACTGCGAGATGCAATGAAACCAGGACTTTACCCAATTGAACTGGACAGATTAGCTGATAAATTATGTAAAAAATATCAGGTTAAATCAGCGTTTCGGGGCGTGACTCATAATCAGCTCACTTATAATTTCAATAGTTGTATCTCGGTTAATGATGAGATTCTACATGGTATTCCCAACGATCAAAGAGCCATTCGGGGGGGCGACTTAGTTAAAATTGATTTCGGTATTATTTACAAAGGACTCTATACAGATCATTGTTTTACAGTAGGAATAGGAAAAATTGCTAAGAAAGATCAAAGATTATTAGAAATCGGCCGGCAAGCAGTTTTAAATGCTGTTGAGCTAGCTAAACCTGGAAATCGAACTGGGGATTTGGGTTATGTGATGCACAACACCGCCTATCGAGCCGGCTTTGATACTCTCAAACAATATATAGGACATGGAATTGGTCATAGTCTCCATGAAAGTCCTGCAATCCCCGCCTATGGCCAGCCCAACATGGGTGAAGAACTCAAAAAAAATATGATCATTTGTGTTGAGTGTCAGGTTGTGGCTGGAAGTGACCTAGTTTATATCGAAAATAATGGCTGGACAGTTAAAACTAAAGATGGGGAAAAGGGAGTGATGTTTGAGTACGTGGTGAGAGTGGATAAAAAGCCAGAGATATTGACTCAAACACAAGACTGGCCGCTAGTGGTATAAAAAATAATTTAAAATAGACTAGATTGTTTTCTTTTATCGAGTTTTTGTTGCCTTTTTTTGAGAACTCTATCAATTTTTGAATCAATTATTTTAATTAAATGACTCTGATCTAATTGGACTAAAAATTGTGAGATAGAACTTTTTTGCCGATGACGTTCTAGCGTGCTAAACAAATACACTTCTTTTTTTGCTCTAGTTAAAGCCACATAAAGCAATCGTTTTTCTTCAGCCAGATCAACTCCTTTTTTTACTTTTATAAGTGGAATAATCCCATCCTCAAAACCGCAAATATAAACATACATAAACTCCAAGCCTTTAGCTGCGTGCATAGTTAGCAGGGTAACCTTATCCGCTCTCTCATCATGGTAGCCATGGCTTTCCAGATAATTTAAGTATTGTAAAGCTTTTTTTAATCCCTTTTTTCCTTGATCAAATTGCACTAAAAGTGACTGAAGTTCTTGTAAATTTTTTAATTTTTCTGGTTTATCTTTAAAAATTCTTTCTAATTGGAGCTTATGAATAATTTCGACTACCAACTGACTCACCTTTTTATTTTTGTCAAAAGTTTTGGTTTTGAGTTCTTGGATAACAAGCTGAATCTCTGGTTGAGCTAAAGGAGACTGGGCTCCTATTTTTTGAAACGGAATACCAGAATCAATAAACTTTTGCTCTAATACTCTAAATAAATGATGGGTTCTAAACATAACAGCAAAATCTGAAAAACGAGCTTGCTCATCTAAAGCTTCTTGATGCTCTCTAATTGCAGAAGAAAGTAAGTTGGTTCCTCCAACCTTAGCTTCAATTAATGAAAGAACAAAATCTGCCTCTGTATATTCATTCAGGGTTTCCACTACAGTAATTTTTCCAAAGTTTTTTTGCTTAGGTTTCAATACAGGAGAATCGGGAAATAAAGATTGGCTCAACTTAATGATCTGCCCAGGATTACGATAATTATCTATTAAAACTATCTCCAAAGGAGAAAAATCTTGACGAAAAGTGTCAAAAATCTCACTACTAGAACCACGAAAACCATAAATTGACTGTAACGGATCACCAACTACTGTTATTTTAGTTTCGGGTTTAACTAGCAATTTGAGCAAATGATACTGAAGTTGATTAGTATCTTGAAATTCATCGACTAAGATGTGTTGAAAATTTAACTTTACGCTTGAATTCAATAACAGCTCCTTAGCCTTAATCAATAAATCATCAAAATCAAGCAAACTTTGATTGATTAAAGTTTGATCATATACAGCAGAAAATATTTCTACCCAATCAGGAAATTTTTGTCTGACCGCTTGTTTTTGCAACGAAATTAATCTTAAGATCTCGTGAGTCTTCACTCCAAATAAAACTTTCAGCCGGAGTTGTTGCTCAATCTGGTGCACAATTTCTAATTGTTTAGCTTGGTCAATTATTTCTAGCTCTTGGGTATAATAAGTAGACAGTAAGTGATGAGCAAAAGCATGAAAAGTGCCAACAAAGGGTTGCTTTTTAATTGATAAACCTAGCCTGGAGAGTCTTTCTCTCATCTCCGTAGCAGATTTTTTAGTAAAAGTTAAAGCTAAAATTTTAGTTGGAGAAATACCTCTTGCTTGAATTAAATGGATAATTTTATGAGTAATTGTCTTGGTTTTTCCTGTACCAGGACCAGCAATGAGTAATAGTTGATCGTTTGTGCTTTCAACTGTTTTTTTCTGCTCTTGATTAAGCTGATCTGTCATTTTTAAATCTCTAAGCTCAACTGTTTTCCTTGTTCTAACTCCCCTGGCTTGAAAATCTTTACTACGCCAAAAACCCCATCATATCCTGGCTCAATAAAAACATCTCTTTTTCTCATTTTTTTAATCGCTAAAGCAACTTGAGGATATTTATTTTTGATTTTATTAACCTTAATAGTTCGCAAAATACTAAACTCATCTCCAAAGGCATTGATTAATTGATCATAAACTTGGCTTACTTTTGGCGAAGTTTTAGTTTTTACTCCAACTACTTCACTGATTATTTCCGCTAACGGCACAATATACTCCACCAGTTTATGTTTGTCTGGGCGATAACCAAAGGGTTTATCTGCTAACTCATTAACCCGATAATCTACACCCACTGTGAGTCGTTTATTGCACTTAGGACAGATCCCTTGATGTTTTAAAGTCTCTTCTGGTGAAAAACTTACCCTACAACTTTTGTGACCATCATAATGGTACTTGCCTTCTTGAGGAAAAAATTCAATTGTGCCCACAAATCTTTCGTCTCCAGTTTTAATGGCTTCAATAATATCGAAATAATCCAATTTTGAATTAATCACATTGGCTTCTCTGCCTAAATTTCTGGGTGAATGGGCATCAGAATTAGAAACTAAAGTAATTCCAGTAAGCTCCAATAGGCGCCAGTTCATAAACGGATCAGATGACAAACCAGTTTCTACCGCTTTAATCTCAGGAGTTAACTCTTCAAAAGCTTCTGTAATAGAGTCAAACCCAGATTTAGATCCAAACATGGCAAACCATGGTGTCCAAATATGAGCTGGAATAAACAAAGAACCAGGATCGCTCGCTAGAGTAATCTTTAATAATTCTTTACTATCCATTCCCAAAATTGGTCGGCCATCGGCTTTTAAATTACCAATTTTATTCAACTCACTATTGATATAAGAAGCTACTTCAAAACTAGGTACAATCACTAAATTATGGAGTTTTCTCACTCGATCATTTTTAGAATAAATATTGCTAATCTCAACTGATAAAATAAATCGAATTGAGTTATCACGGCATGATTCTGGAATCAGAGAATCTAGTTTTTGAGATATTTCGTCTTTGAGTTTAAACAGTCCTGGTTCAGCTGGTTGAAGCTTATCTCGCAACTCACTAAACCATTCTGGGTGAGTAAAATCAGCCGTTCCAATCACATTAATCCCTTTGATTTTGCCCCAGTGATACATTCCCTCAAGATCCATATCTCTACTTGTGGCCCGAGAGTACTTGGAGTGAAGATGGAGATCAACAATCATAAGTTTGCTCTCATGCTATCATAATCTTGTGAAAAAAATATTTTGGGCTTTAGCAAGTGTAATTTTCATTATTTTCCTAATTTGGTCTCGGTTTTATCAACTGGATTTACTCCCAGCTAGCTTAACTCATGATGAAACAGTTTATGCTATTTCGGCCCAATCATTTATTTTACAAGGTACTGATTTAACACAGTCTCACAAGCCATGGAGCTTGACTCCCATTCATCCGATGTATGCAGAGTGGCCAGCTACAATTATGAGTTTGGGATTTTTAATTAGCCACAACTCTCTTTTTGCCGCTCATTTTCCTTCAGCTTTGATGGGGGTTTTATTACCATTTATTTTCGGCTGGCTACTGTGGGGAGTTTGGAGAAACAAACAACTAGCTATTATTGGCGTTGTCATCGCTGCCGCCAACCCTCTGCTGTGGCAATTCAGCCGCCTCAGCAAGTCGATGGCCGCCTAAATAAAACAATTTTCTCAGGATCAGAAATTATCACCAAACAAGTTGATACTGACCGCCGTCTTTCGCTATGGTGAGCCCAACACTAGTGGTTTTGCGGTTTGGACTCATGGCATATTTTATTTGATTGACGCAGTTTTAATACTTTTGGGAATTGTGGCACTACTAACTAAGAAAAAAACTCATCGAGCAGGAATATTAATAATCCTATCCATAGTTGTCTTTAGTATTCCTAATTTAATTAACACCATGAGCCAGTGGCACCTACCACGAACTTTTTTGGCTTATACCATGTTGTTAATTTTAATTAGCTGGGGCGGATGGTTGGTGTGGCAAGATAAGTTTTGGCGTTGGGTAGTAAGTGGCACCTATCTAATAGGTATTATCTATTTTAGTTATCAATATTTTTATTGTTACCCCGTGACTCACTTAGACGCAGGGACCTGGGATGAGAGAATCGTGGCTACTTATGCCGGCTTTACTCAATCAAAACAAGAAATATGGATTTATTCTGATACCCCCGAAATGACTTTTTATAACTATCTTTTGTATGAAAACTTAATTGTCAAAGAAAATTTAGCGGAAATTAAAAATACCGTGTTATTCAATCAAAACCAACCAATAAAGCACTTTACTTTAGATAGGATTACTATCACTAACGACTGCATTGACATAACCCTAAATAGAGTTCATGCGTGGGAGGTCGGGCATAGTTTTTGTAGAACCCAAGCCGAAGTTTTGATTAATAAACAAGAATTAGCCAAACTTGACCGTTTAACTATCCCTGCTGTTTTAGATAGTGGAGAAGCCTACCGGATTTATGATGATATTATCTGTCAGCAATATGAGTTGGCTCAGTTTGTACATTTGCAACAAATCAATGATTTAAATTTAGATGAAATGAACGCACAACAATTTTGTCAAAAGTGGATTACTGACTTGAGAGAGTTTAATTAACCAATTTCACTAAACCTCACTATTTTAAAGCCCATTTCCTTAATCTTTTTGTGAAAACCTCTATCTTTAGTTAATCTCACATCCCGCTCGCGGGCTTTCGTCATCGTAGAATGTGTCGCCAAAAACTCATCTATAAATCCCGGATGAAACATTAGCTCGGTTATCGAGTTATCTTCAACTGTCCTGAGTTCTTCCAAAAAAGATGTCTTGACTTCCTCATATTTGCCCTGTACATGGCCAAAAAAATAATCGGGAAATTTTACTCCTAAACGCAGATACTCTTTATTAGCTTTTTTGATATCACCGACTGGATTTTCTTCATAAGAAAAATCAGCCGCGCGCCGCACATAAAGGTGATGTTTAACTGCATAAGCTGCTATCATTTTTACTAGTTTTGGATGTTGCTGGGTATGTTGATGAGAAGTAATATGGCTCGGCGGTCTTCCCATAAGCTGTTCAAAAGTCTCTAGTTCTTTTTTCGCTAGAATCTGCAGCTTTTCTGCTGATTCTTCAATTAATATCCTGCGATAA
Organism: Patescibacteria group bacterium; assembly: GCA_018830045.1. Taxonomy (GTDB): domain Bacteria; phylum Patescibacteriota; class Microgenomatia; order UBA1400; family PJMF01; genus JABBGTR01. Next base: position 7,089 of record JAHJTF010000012.1, read on the forward strand.
TCAGCTGTGCGAAAATACTGATTGGTTTGATTAAAATTATTTAGGGTCAAGTGAATTCCGATTGACTCGATTTCGCTCTCTTTAGCTAATGCTACGGCTTCCTGGGTCCCCGGAAAATTTACCATCAAAGACAGTTCAGTAACAAAACCTCGCTGATGGGCCTCAAGACATCCCTGATTAACGCCATGACACAAACCAAAATCATCTGCTACTGTCACCAGATACTTCATCTATTCTTCTGCAAGTATTTTCTGACTTGGCGCAAAATTTTTTTACTGCCACTAAAAGTTATCTTGTTCATCGCCTCCTGATACTCAAACCAACCAAAATCAGCCACCTCTTCTTTGGAAGCAACGACTTTTTTATCACTTACAAAAGCAGGGTAATAAACAACTGTCTTGTGCAAAATCTGTCCATCTTTCTGGGGATAATATTCTTCTTCAAAAGTAGTGCCTTCATCGACCCGATACTGAGCAATCCCAGCTTCTTCTTCAAACTCACGCTGGGCCGCTTCTAGGGACGTTTCATCGCCCTTAGCATGACCTTTGGGAAAAGCCCAATGACCCTCAATGTGTTGGGTTAATAAAAACTCGATTTTTTCCTCATCTTTGTATATTGGAACTAGGCCATAAGAAAAATCTTTTTTCATAAAAAGCAGCGACTAGTCTTCTGCTCTATTGAGCTTAAAATCTTTGGGACGACGTTTCCAACCCACATCAAGGGCTGTAGTAATCAGCTCTTTTGCCTCTGGCAAAGTTAGCCCCAAAACATAAGCAGTTTCTTGCTCAAACCTATTCATCACCAGTTGGAAAGTGTTGCGTTTACTAATCGTAAAATTTCTTTCTTCATCTCTTTTTTCTTCCCAAAGAGTTTTTAAAACCTTAGTGACATCATGGATCTCATTGGTACTGATAATCCGCTTAACTTTAATCCGATTAAAGGGGGTACGTTGATATTCTCCTTGACGTAAAAACTTTAACTCTTCACGCAGTACGGTTTTAGAAACTGGTAGTCTAATTGTAGTTTTGTCAATATTACTAACTGGAATAGAAAGCCGCAGGGTCTCATTGCGACGATTTTTATAAACAGGTTGAAAATGAATGATATGATCCTTTTTACCGTCTTCTAGCTCAACTTGGTCTACCTTAAAAATTTTATGAACAGTGCCAAACCTGACAATAACATCGCCTTTTTTCAAATCCAGAATCTCATCTAACATAAGGCTACCATTCTAACATAGCCTGGTAGAAGAATTAAGAGCCAATCCCTTCTCCTATATTATTCCAACGATGTTATTCCAACGATTGACAAAACTTACCTGCAAACACTACACTTCGTAGTATTCACAAGAAGGGGAAATTATGTCACAGAGTCACAGGTCTTATTCGTTTGGAAACACAACGGAATTTATTAGCAACAATTTTGGGATGATTTTTTTAGCAGTTTTATTTTTAGTAATCGGGTTTTTTGCCGGCTCAATCTGGACAGAAAACCAAATCTTGAAAAGTGACACAAAGCCCAACAAGCAAGCCGCAAATGCAGATAATCCCACTCCAACTGTTCAGCCAAATGCTCAAAATGAGCCCAGCCAAGAAGTGCTCTCTAAGATGCCTCAAATTAGCGATCAAGATCATAAGCGTGGGGCAAAAAATCCTAAAATTTACTTAGTTGAATACTCTGACTATGAGTGTCCTTATTGTGAAAAATTTCACCTCGTCATGGAACAAATCATAGCTGAGTATGGAGATCAAGTTAGTTGGGTATATCGTCACTATCCTCTTGCATTCCATCCCAATGCTCGGCCCGCGGCCCAAACAGCCGAGTGTGTAGCCGACCTGGCGGGAGATGATGCATTCTGGAGCTTTTCTGATGCAGTTTTTGCCCAAAATAAAAAACTTGGTGGCAAACTCAGTCCAGAAGCTATTGATGAAGCTGTTAAAGCTAGCGGGGCTGATATGGCCGCAGTCAAAGACTGCGCTGGTAGTAGTAAAGCGGCTGATATAGTGACTGCACAAATGGAAGGTGGGGCTGCAGCTGGGATAAATGGCACCCCAGGGACTATGCTGTTAACCGCAGACGGCGAATATCAACTCATTACCGGTGCTTTGCCCTATGATCAAATCAAACAAGCAGTTGAAAAATATCTTTGATGTCATAGTATTGTGCTCTGGTCTTCTGGGTTAGATTCAACGCTGGTCAAGACAAAAACATCTTGATTATATTCATTCACTCCAACTTTTTTTGCTTCTCCAGCCAAGATTTTTTCTAAAGGTTTGCACTGCTGGCAACCACCTTCTCCACCAGGACATTTAAAACGTTCTAGCTTGCGAGCAAGCTTAATTTTTTTAGCAATCTCTAAAATCTGATCGTGAGCTTTGATTAAATCTGGCAGTTCTTGCTCCTGGGGCTCATCAAAAAGATCAAGATACCAATAACTAGCTTTGGCTACTTTCCGCTGCTGAGTGTTATGTACTAGCAAGTGATAAATGGGTAACTGCAATGAACCATTTTGCTCTTCTCTCTTACCAGTTTTAAAATCAATAATATGTACTGCATCTTCATCTGGCAAATACTCCAACCAATCTACCTTGCCACATAAAATAATATTATCGTCTTCTGACAACCAATATTGTGGTAGGTCCTCATTAATTTTCACTGCCAAATTATTTAATGGCCCAGGATTATTCATCACTTTTCGCAGCATTTTTTCACCACGCTCTTTATATTTTCTCTCTTGCTCGTCACTACTAAAACCACCCCTCTCACCCCGATACTTACGCCAAACATCATTAAATTTTTCTATCAAAGATTTTTTGAATCTTTCTTGAGTCGAGATAATTGACAGCCCTTCAATAATTTCATGAACTGCACCTCCTAAGGCCAGGGGGGGGCTCATGAGTTGAATTTTACGCCCAGTTTCAGGACTTTTGTAAACATTATTTAGATAATAAGCTCGAGGACATTTGAGAAAATCACCCATAGAGCTGTGAGAAACCCAAGTAGCAGTATATTTATCAGGCATAGGGTCATTCTAAAGCAAAGATCTGACTTTTTCTACAATCGCTGTGGCATCAATTCTTGCCCGTGCCATTAGCTCTTCCGGCTGACCACTCCTGGGCTGCTGATCAACAAATAGGGAATAAATTGGCGTACTTTGATTAATTAAAGCGGCCTTAACAGCTTCACCAAATCCTCCAAATTGATAATGATCTTCAACTGTAACTAAAGCCCGAGTTTGAACAGCTGCTTTTTCTAGAGTTTGAAGATCTAGGGGCTTAATACTATAAAGATCAATCACTCTAATGTTAATTTTATTTTTACGCAATTGCTTATAAGCTTTGATGGCCTCATGTAGAGTTATTCCTGCGGCAATCACTGCGACTATATCTTTATCTGATTGATAAACAGTTTTACTCCCACCAATTTCAAATTTTTCTGCATCATCATAAATAACTGACGTCTCCATACGAGTAGTGCGCAAATATGAGATACCTTGATGTTCAGCCATGAGGTTCACTAATTTTTCTGTAGCCACCGCATCACTGGGGTATAACACCACACTCTCCAGAATTGATCTAAACATAGCAATGTCTTCTAAGCCCATTTGTGACGGGCCATCCTGACCAATAGACACTCCCACATGAGAGCCCACAAACTTAATGTTAGCTTTAGAATACTGGGCCATCCTAATTTGATCAAAAGCCCGAGTGAAAAATGCTCCAAAAGTGGAGATAAAAGGAATCTTCCCCATCCTGGCCAAACCAACCGCCGTGCTTACCATGTTTTGCTCCGCAATAAACATCTCAAAATACCGCTCTGGAAAAGCAGTAGAAAAAACATTGGCATAAGTGGAGTTATTCACCTCCGCGTCCATCACCACTACCAGCTGGTTCTTAGAACCTAATTTAGTAATGGCATTTCCGTAAGCTTTGCGGGTGGCTAATTGTTTTTTCTGAGGGGAATTGAGATATCTATCTAAATCAACGCTGGGTAGCTGATAATTTTCTGGCTGTAAATCTTCTGGTAAAGAAAGTTTTCCTTTTAAACTAACATCAACATCTCCCAGCTCAACTAAAGCTTGTTGGAGTTGATTTTGATCTAAGGCTTTACCATGCCAATTATCTTGATCTTCTAAAAATGATACGCCCTTGCCCTTAACTGTCTTAGCAATGATCATGACTGGCATATCTTTGACTTGCTTAGCTTTTTGATATGCCATTTGGATTTCTGGCAAATTATGACCGTCAACAACAATTGATTCCCAACCAAAAGCTCGAGCTTTATAAGCATAATCACCGATGTCATGCCCGTGGAGAGTTTCCCCGCGCTGGCCCAAACGATTGACATCTATAACACCAATTAAATTGTTTAATTTGTAGTAGGCAGCCAACTGCATCGCTTCCCAAACCTGACCCTCAGCCATCTCACTGTCGCCCAATAACACATAGGTTTTATAAGGGAGTTTATCTAGATATTTGGCATTAAGAGCCAAGCCCACTCCCACAGATAAACCCTGACCTAAAGAACCAGTAGCTACTTCTGTATAGGGGAAACGAATACTGGGATGACCTTCTAGGGAGCTATTTATCTGGCGCAAGGTCCTAATCTCAGTTTCATTTAGCTTCCCAGCCACGGCATAAAGAGCATAAAAAAGGGGTGAGGCATGACCTTTAGAAAAAATCACCCGGTCATTATTAGGAAACTTTGGATTTTCTAAATCATATTTAAGGAAACCACCAAAATACAAAGTCGTCATTAACTCCACGGCTGATAAGGCTGAAGTCAAGTGACCAGAGCCAGCGGCTGTGGTTGAAATCAGACAATAATAACGCACTAACTTGGCAATTTCAGGCAGGTGATCCATGCTCTTTAAATTGTACTACTTATCTCAATCGCATTTTAGTGCCTCAAAAATCAGCCTTTATCTTTTAAATAAATCCCATTACCACCAAACTTAACAAAATTAATCCCACTCCAAACCACTGAGTGAGTTGGAGTTTTTCTTTTAAGAAAATTCTACCCAAGAGTAAGGTAGGTGCGGGGAAAGTCGCGCTTAAAGCTGTAATTAAACTCGTGTGAGTGGTGGTACCGAAACCCCAGTCAAATGAAATGCCAGCAATAGAAAATAATAGGGCAGAGATAACGACCCACTTCATAGTTGATCGTTCACTAATGCCTACTTTAATTTTTTTAGCCAAAATAAATACTCCAAACATAGAAACCAGCATTACCCTAAATATGAAAAGAGACATCACCCAACTCTTGTCACTAATAAAATCATCCCAAAACGGAATCCAAATCGCCAGCAATGCTACATTCATTAAAACTAAAGGCACGCCTTTATTAAAATCATTTTTATCAAAACCATCTTCAAGAATACCTTTTATATCTAATGAGGTTAAAATTATGCCCACAATAATCGTCACCAAGAGAATTAAAATCCCTGAAGAAATTTGTTCATGGAAAAAGAAAACTGAAATTGGAATGGCAAAAACTGGATATGAGGCATTAATGGGGCTAATAATACTCACCTTGCCCTTTTCAAGAGCTTTATAAAATAAGTAAGTAGCTAATAAGTTAATCGCTACCAATATCAAAATTTTTGGCCATTGTTCATAAGGATAGTTTTGCCACTGATTGGAAAAAGGAATATAAAAAGCTAATGAAATTAAGCTGATTAACTGCAACCAAAAAATAAAAACTACACTGCCGACTTTATCAACAGATTTTTTAGCAAAAAAATCGGAGATGCCCCAGCCCAACATCGCGCCCAAGCCGGCCAAGATAGCAACTAGAAAAGAATTGGACATTTGTATATTTTACTCTAGCTTGGAAGATTTTGCTAAAAGTTCAACGACCTCCTCGTCACTTGTCTGCTCAAACTCTTGATAAAACTGGCTAATGGCATGGAGATGAGGAACTATATTCAAACACACTAACTTATCAATTAATTGTTCTAATTCAGCCGCCGTATCAATACCACACACGCCCAGAGCTAAAACAATTTCCCGAGGCTTGAGTTTCTCCCTCAAAAATTTAATCGCCGCTCTCATTGTCACCCCAGTAGCAACGCCATCGTCAACTAAAATCACGGTTTTATTTTTAAGAGCAGGGAGAAAGCGTCCTTGGCGATATTTGCGTTGTCGTCTTTTAAGTTCCGCTCGTTCTTGCAAAATTGTATCGACCAAAGATTTTTTGGTGATACCAAAAACCATCATCGACTTCTGATCCAAAATCTCTACATCGCTTTCAGCCACTGCTCCCAAGCCATACTCTGGTTGACCTGGCATGCCTATTTTACGCACTAAAATAACATCTAGGGGTAAATTTAATCTTTGAGAAATTTCAAAACCAATAGGAACTCCACCTCGAGGTAGAGCTAAAACTATTGCCGAGGTATCTTGATAAGCAGTAAGTTTTTTTGCCAACTGTCGCCCTGCATGAACTCGATCAATCAACTTCATGGCAAAAAAACTTCATCTCCTTCTCTAACTTTTTTCTTGACCAAGATACCAACCTCTTGACCAACCTCCGCCCGAGTCACATTCTTATGCTCGTACTGCATGTCAACGACTTTTTGCTCAAAGTCGGTGGTGTGACCCCGAACAAGAATCATGTCTCCCACAGACAGTGGTTTAGAAAGTAATACTGTACCAACATTAAGATTGGTATAGTAGTGAGTGACAACTCCAATTTTTTGCGGTGTGTCTGCCATTTTAGCCTCCTTTCAAGCAGGTATTTCCCCTAATTGTAGCACACAATGCGGCACAATTAAGAGATTATTTAACTACTTGCTCCCAAGGAAATTCTGCTCTCCCAAAATGGCCATAGACTGCTGTAGGTAAATAAATTGGTTTTCGTAAATCAAAAGCTTTAATAATTCCTTGGACAGAGGTATCTAAAAAATCATCGATAAAAACAGCCATGGCTTTATCATTAACTTTAGCAGTCCCAAAAGTATTAATAGTTTTCATTACTGGCCGGGGTTGACCTATGCAGTAGGCTAAACCTACCTCAACTTGGTCAGCTAAACCCCTATCAACTAAATTTTTGGCAATGTAACGAGCGCCGTAAGCTCCAGAACGATCAACCTTGGTTGGATCTTTACCAGAAAAAGCCCCGCCGCCAACTTTGGCATAACCACCATAACCATCAACAATAATTTTGCGCCCAGTCATACCAGTATCACTCGCTGGCCCACCAATATGCCATACTCCAGTTCCATTCACAGTTAATTGTTTAAGCGCTAAATTAAATTTATATTCGGCTAATACTGGCACAACAACTTGCTGATATAAATCTGATTTAACTTGTTCTAGAGAGACATCTTCGCTATGAGGTACGGCTAAAACTACTGTTTCTACTCCTGCTGGTTTACCAGCTTCATATCTAATCGTGACTTGAGTTTTGCCGTCAGGGCGCAGATAGGCTAGTGTTTTTTCTTCACGGGCTTGGTCAATTTTCCAAGCTAATTTATGAGCCAAAATTATTGGTAAAGGCATTAGTTCCGGAGTTTCAATGGTGGCAAACCCAAACATCATCCCTTGATCACCGGCGCCATCATTATCCACCCCGATGGCAATTTCAGGAGCTTGCTGATGAATATACACAGAGATCGGTGAGTGGTGAGTAAAGCCAAATATTTCGTCAGTGTAACCTAGTCTTTTAATTTGATCTCGAGCAATTTGTTCATAATTAATTTTTGCCGTAGAAGTCACCTCGCCTGCCAAGACAACTCTGTCTGCAGTCACTAAAGTTTCAACTGATACTCGACTCAGTGAATCTTGCCCTAGAGCCACATCTAAGATGGCATCAGAAATTTGATCAGCCACTTTGTCAGGATGCCCAGCGCAGACTGATTCCGAAGTAAAATGATTGGTAAAAAACATAAAACCTCCCAATTTTTTTATCTTTGAGAGGCTTAGAAACTTATACATTTGTCCTCTCAGGGTCGGAGTTAGCACCTGTCCGCATAAGCGGATGGTTGCTGGAGGGGTCAGGGAGCCGAATCTCTACCCATCTCTCTTAATGTAAATACATTAAAACATTTTGAGATTAAAAAAGCAAGAAAATTTTTGTGCGGCGTCTTGTGCGGTATCTTGTGCGATATCCTAATTCTGACCCACATCGCTAATCTTGAGCGCAAGTCTATCCAAAGTCAACGGTGACAGAAGTGCAATTAGCTCAAAAGTAAAAATAGACAATTCAAAGGCAGATGGAATCAGATTAGTAATAAAAAATGCTGCCAAACCAATCAAGACTCCATTAAATAAATTATTCCTAAACATTTCATTTTGAGTCATATCAATCACGTCTTCAGAAATACCTTTTTCTTGAGCTAATTTCCCTTGTCTTAAAATATCCTGCAAACCAAACCAAACTACCAAAATAAAAGTAGCAATTGCTGTAACAATGTTTAGAGTGCGATTAGGGACACTCACGTCCCCTGAAAAAATTCTCATTTCCCAAGCCAAAGGGAATCTTCTAACTAATAAATAAGCAATAATAAATAAAACTAAGGTTGAGCTACCCAAAAAACTCAAGGTCTGTTTAGCTTTTTTTTGAGACTCTAACTGCGACTTTGGCTGTGTGCTTACTTTTTCGCTAGTTTCACCCTCCTCAGCTTTTTCTTGAGCCACATCAGTTTTTTCTTGAGCCACATTTTCAGATACCACTTGGAATCTACGCTTCATTCTTTTGGCGACATAAATAAAAACATGAGAAAGTAAAATTAAAATCCAAACCAAAAATACTATCCACCATCCGAAATCTTGAAATTTGATTATTACTGGATAGGGAATTTTAAACCATAGACCTTGTAGGGGATACACAGGATATGGAATAAATTTCAGCAAAACACTAGGATCAATTTTATTAGTATAAAAATCTGTCAAGAATAAGCGTCCGATTGATATAAATAAGGTTATTTGAACCATGAAGTCGATAATGTAAAATAAAAAAGTCAGGTTACCCTGCTGAAAATTTTTCTTTACTCTAGCTATTTGTTGATCATCGCGCTTAAGTTCATCAACTTTTTCCTGAAACTTTCTAATATTATGCGCCTGCATCACCCGAATGGTGCGAAAAGGAATCATCAGGATAGTTTGAGTTACCCCTAGTAACACTACCGACACCCACATTTGTTTAGTCAAAGCATAGAATCCAAATAAAATATTGGCGTAAAAATTAAAGGTCCAGCCTTTAAAAAAAGCAAAAACTAAAAAGATTAAAACCATAGCCACTAATCCGCTCATCACGGGTAACAGCGCTCCAGAGGAAGTTATCTTAGTATCTTTAACTAAAATTGAGGAAATCTTACCTTGGGACATATCTATCGATTATACATGAAGACAACCCAATCAATCCTTTGTTCCAATTGGCATAATATAAATTATTTTTTTCTTGGAAACATCATAAATCTCAAAGCCGTACTTGGCTTTGGGATAAGCTTGTTGCTGCCACACGAGCTGTATCTTTTTATAAACTTTAGCCGGAGCAATGATGTAACTCAGCGTATTTCTAATTGGAAACTGTGCAACAATGGAGCGCTGTTGAGGAATTTCTTTAATTTCGTAAGTCTGTTTTATTTGATCTAGTTTATCTAGATCCTTTTCTTCCAGGATGCTGCCAACCTCACTCCTGAGTTCGTCTGTCGGGACCTCTTGGGGGTCGTCATAATAAACTCCGGCGCCGCGATAGGTTTCAATCCCCATATTTAACAAACCATTATGGACCTCATTCATGGCGGGTTTAACTTTATAATAACTACCAATATGGTCTTGATAAACTAGTATATATGGCCCCACATTTTCTTCTGTGACGACTACCGACTCAAATAAACCAGCATGGGTTAAAACAGTCACAGTTAATAATAATAAAGCTAATAAAACAACACCTAAAATTTTTAAAATTTTTCTCATCATACTTGAGTCTAATTGTAACATAATAGACATCACGGCTAGTTCTTAACCAGATCAAAATCAATCAATTTCCATAGATTGACCAGTATGAACTCTGGTTAGTTTATCTGCTAACAGAGGAGCTATATTATGGACAACTATCTTACCATCGGTAACATTGGCATCATAAACTTCCGGTCTTTGCCTAATAGTATTGGTGGTCCAAATTTTTGTAATTGGAGAATTTCTAATTCTAGTTAATGCATCTCCTAAAATAAAGCATGAGGAGCGGTGACGTGTATATCTCGCGCTCCTAAACTGTCTGCTATTTCAGCCGCATCGACTACAGTGCTGCTGCCAGCGACAAGATCGTCAATGATAAGAGCTGTTTTGCCAGCTAAATCTGGCCCTTGATAGAAATGAGACCTCGAATTACTACTTCGAGGGTCTCTGGACTTACTAGTAATTCCAATATTTGGATGTCCCAATAATCTTTTTGACCAAGCTCGAACCATTTTTGCACCTCCCCCGTCAGCTGTCATTAATACTAACTCCGCTAAATTAAACTTAGCTCTAACTTTAGGAATTAAAAGTTCGCTTGAATAAATAGTGTCAAAAGGGCCATTAAAAAATCCAGCGATCTGATCATTGTGGGGGTCAATGGCGACAACTCTATCCGCACCAGCAGTTTTTAATAGATCTAATATCAATCTAGCTCCTATCCCTACTTTAGGTAAATCTTTTCTATCAGAGCGAGCATAAGGAAGATAAGGCAACACCGCCGTAATTTCTGAAGCAGAGGCTAATTTTGCAGCTTGGATAGTCAAAAGGAGTTCCATGAGCTGATCATTAATTCCCCTATCACCCTCAGACCAAGCAGGGGCAAAAGATTGAATCACCATAACATGTTTTCTTCTTAATTTAGAATCACGATGAAAAATCGGTCGCACCTCCCCATCTGGAAAGACCCTAACCTGGCCATCGTCAGAGGATGTCTGCATAACTTGATCAACTTTTGAAAGCATCTCAACAGCAACCAACCTGGCCAACTCAGGATTCCCTGAACAAGTAGCAAGTTCCAAATCACCTAAATGGAATAGTTTATTTATTAGTATATCCGGATTTCCGGCGAGCATTCGTAACCAATGAACTATGTTCACATCAGCAACCTGATATCTATCACTCTCAATAACTTCAGGAGTCAAGTTCATGCAAAAAAACCTTCTGGGCAGAAAAACAATGTCTGATTAGACATCGCTATCATAATATATTTTACTATATTTCGCCATTATAGAAACTTTGAGTTACAATGCAAATTATATGAAGATACCTATTATGATTGGCTTATTAATCATTGCCATTTCTGCTACGGCTACATATTTTTTTACTAAACAAAAATTAAACTCAGGCTCTACAAACTACCCACCTGTTTTATCAGCTCAAACAGAACGCGACATTTCTCAAATTCCACCAGAGGATCTCAAAACTTTGACAGTCTTATTATTAGGCTACGGCGGGGCAGGTCATCAAGGTGGGTTTTTAACTGATGCAATTGGGCTCGTACATCTGGATTTTGAGAAAGCTCAAGTTAGTCTAATTTCCATACCACGCGATTTGTGGGTCAAACTTCCTAACGGCAAACAAGCCAAAATCAATACCGCTTTTACTTTGGGAGAAAATCCTAACCAACCTATTGTTAGCGGTGGTCAAGTAGCTAAGCAGATGGCCACAGCTGTAACTGGAATACCCATTGATTACTTTGTGGCCGTAGATTTTTCTGGATTTGAGCGTTTAATTGGCGAAGAACTAGATGGAGTTGAGGTCAATGTCCCAGAAACACTCGATGATCCTTGGTATCCAATTAAAGGCGAAGAGCTTAATCCCTGTCACATGACACCTCAAGAAGTAGCCGAAGCGACTGCTAATTATTCTGGATTTGAGTTAGAAAAACAGTTTGAGTGTCGATACCAACATCTGTATTTTAAAAAGGGTTTGGTAAAAATGGAGGGTGGCGATGCTTTAGCCTATGTACGCTCTCGACATGGCTCAACTGGAGGTGATTTTGCTCGCAGCCAACGTCAGCATACTTTGCTCCAGGCTATTCGCGATAAACTTTGGTCAATTGAAGCGCTGGAAAAAGCACCAGAATTTTTTACACAAACTATTAAACATGTCACCACTGATATTAATCTAGAAATTATTAAATACTTAGTTCCAGCCCTAAAAGCTGCTAAAGATTTTCAAACCAAGAGTGTGGTTCTGAGTACAGAAAATGTCTTTAGTACTTCTAAGTCTTCAGCTGGACAATCTATTGTTGTACCTAAGAACAGTTGGGCAGATATCCATAGTTACGTTCAACAGCAACTTTAACTAAATCATCAATCTTCGGGTTTTCTTTTGTTTTAGTATTAACTAAGATAGTTCTATGTACCAAAAAATTGACCAAAAAATTTGGGTAGCAGGAGTATATAAAAACTCCTCTTTTCAACCCACCAAATTTAAATGGCAAGATCGAGAATTAAAAATCACTGAGGTCACTCTGCACTCGGACTTTAAAGACGGGCAAGTTAAAAAACGCTGCTACAGCGTCATCTCTGGCCAAGAAGTTTATCGCCTAGAATTTAATCGCGAAAACGAAACTTGGTACTTGAGAGAAATTTGGGTGGACTAAAATGAAAACAACTATTCTCCACGTAGACATCAATTCATACTTCGCCACTATATTACAACAAGAAAATCCTCATTTACGCCATAAGCCTGTAGGAGTCATTAAAGATGAGGGAAGAACCTGTCTAATTGCGACTAGTAAAGAAGCTAAACAACTCGGCATTGGTACCGGTAGTAATGTCTACGAAGCTCGAGAAATATTTCCAGAAATCATTTTAATTCCCGCAAGTTTCGATCGTTATCTAGACGCCACTAAAAAATTAAAGAAAATTTTTGAAAGTATTTCTCCAGATGTTTATATCTACTCTCTGGACGAGGCCTTTATTAATATTTCTCACTGTCAAAAATTTATTTATCCCCAAGCCGAACAGCTCGGACAGCAAATTCAACAAAAAATCAAACAAGAACTAGGGTCTTGGGTAACTGCCAATGTTGGTATTGGCAATAACCGCCTCTTGGCCAAAATTGCTTCGGAAATTGCCGCTAAAGGTAGTGTGTTGGAAATTAATCAAGATAATTTAGACGGCATTTTGGCTTCAATTGAGTTTAAAGATGTTTGTGGAGTGGGATACCAGCTAACTAAAAAACTCCAAAGGCTTAACGTCACTCACCCCTATCAACTAAGATTTTTTACTGCTGAAGAATTGGGGGTGTTAGTGGGGCCTTTTTGGGCAAACGAGTTACTAAAAATTGCCTATGGCCAAGAACCGCACTTGCTTACCCTACTTGAGAAACCCAGCTCGCATATGAAAAGTATTGGCAGATCTATTACTGGTTTTAGACTTTATGATCGTGAGGACGAAATTAAAAGTATTTTGTTTAATCTATGCAGTGAAGTAATTGATAAAACCAGAAAAATGAAATTAGCGGGTAGACAAATTACAATTAATTTATACGGTCAAAATCAAGCTTTTCATGACCACATAACTCTTAAATATTTTATTGAGCATCTAGATGAGATGTTTATTTGGGTAAAAAAACTTTATCAACATTGGAATAAGGATTTTAAAATTATAAAATTTGCTATTAGACTGTCTCTGTTAGAACCCAATGATCAAAAACCACTTTTACCTAGCTGGCACAAACAAGAAAAAATCCAAACCGCTCTGGATAAAATCAATGCTAAATACGGCTTGTTTACTTTGCACCCAGCTTCAATTATGAAACAACACCTCATTAGACCAGAAGTAACAGGATTCTTGGGAGATCGAGATTATCAACTGGGCAATTAAGTAATGCAACCATCGGGCTAGTGCTTATTACCCAACAACTGCTCCACCAACTCTACATCAGGACGATTGCCCACAAAAAAGGGAATTCGTTGATGTAAATCAGCTGGGACTATCTTTAAAACATCTCTTTTGCCGTCGCTAGCATAGCCTCCGGCCGCCTTGATTAAAAATGCAAGGGGAATTCCTTCGTATAATAAACGTAATTTCCCATTGGGATGTTTTTTATCTGCTGGGTAAAGAAAAATTCCCCCCTTAAGTAAATTGCGATGAAAATCTGCCACTAAAGACCCTATATAACGCGCAGTTTTGGGTTTACCAGAGATATCTTGGTTGGTTTTCATTTTTGCTACAAAATCAGCAAAATTTTTATCCCACTTGGGCTGGTAACTTTCATTCAGACTATAAATTTCACTCTTTTCTGGAAGAGTCATATTCTCGTGTGACAATAAAAATTCCCCAATATTGGGATCAAGTGTAAACCCATGTACGCCTTTGCCAGTCGAGTAAACCAGCATAGTACTTGAGCCATACACTACATACCCAGCACAGACGGCATTTTTTCCTGGTTGAAGGTAGTCGCTTTTTAATAATTTTTGTCCCAAGCTTTGTTTGTGAAAAATTACAAAATTAGTACCCACACTCACATTGACATCAATATTAGATGAACCATCCAGAGGATCTAAATGCACAATATATTGCGCTTGATCATGATAAACTTCATTAAACACAATCATTTCTGGTTCTTCTTCAGATCCGACAGCCTTGACATATGGCGATTGTTTAAGCAACCTCACAAACACATCATGAGCATACTCATCTAATTTCTGAACTTCTTCTTGTTGAACATTGGTTTTACCAGCATCTCCTAAAATATCAGTCAGGCCTGCGCGATTAGTCTTGTGTGAAACGAACTTAGCTGCGACTACAATTTGATTGAGAATCTCTGCCAATTCTAGGCTACGTGCAGTGAAAATATGAGCCTGCAATAAATGACCAGTTAAGTTAGTAATGGGCGACATAATGTATCCTTTCCCCTAAGTTTACTAATCTGCTAGACCTTTAACATTGTCGGCTTTAACTAAGCCAGACATAAAATCAGCCTGAGTTTTTTCTACTACAACTGGTTTGACCAACTGCCCAACCAACTCAGCGGTATTAACTACATTAAGTTGTTGATAAAAGAAAGCAAATCGTTCAACAAGAGATTGGCGAATCTTAGCCTTATTTTCTTCGGGAAGATCCCACATGGCTTGCTTAAACTCACCTAAAGATTTTTTACGCAGTTCATAGTGAAACTGCTCATCTGTCTGATCTAATCCGCGCTCATCACTTTGTGTTTTATCCAGCCAAGCATACATCTGATCTAACAAACTCTTGGGGAAGGCTTCATGATCGAGCTGCATATTTTGAAAACCAGTTGCTAAATGAACTTCAACCGCCCCGGCTTGAGCAAATTGATTAAAAAACTCATCGGGAAGTGTTGAAGCTCCATGTTGCACAGCGCCGCCGATGTGATATTCATCCCGACCTACCGAAGAAACATCTTTGAGAATCGAAAAATCTACATCAATATCAGCTAAAGAGCCGTCTGCTAATACCACCCCACCATGATGTGTACCTGTTTGAACACTGATTTTGCTCATCCCCACCATACCTTCACCCAGACCAGCATTAAAACCATCCATATAGGCTCTAAAGTCTTCCAGAGTGCTATTTTTACCCCCAATATGACCAATCTCACCTCCTAGAGAAACCGTCACTCCAGTGGGCTCTAAGCTCCGAATATAATTAGCCATTTCTAGAGAGTATTTAATGTTGGCTTGTTGTTGTTCGGTCTCAGTGGGCTTATCCAGATCAACTAGAGTCGACATATCAATATCAATGTTATAAAAACCAGCCTTAATGGCATCTTTAATCAAGCTTTTAATTTTCTCGATCTCACCTGGTTTCGGCACGCTGGGACTGGCGGCCTTGGCTTGAAAGTGATCGCCTTGAACAAATAATGGCCCAGACCAGCCTTCACGCAGAGCTGCCGCCATCATCACGATCACATACTCTTCTGGTTGTTGATTGGTATAACCAATCTCAGAA
>JAHJTF010000013.1 GCA_018830045.1 Patescibacteria group bacterium
GTCCAAAGGAGTTTTTGAATAAAGTTGGCAGTCGATCCCAAGGGAGAAGGCACAAAGGATATGTTGTCCAAGGAGCGATTGAGAAATTTTTCATATTTTTTCACTATCAAGGCATCGCCCGCATATTGTTGTGGTACAGCGATGGAAACAATATATTTTTTAGCTAAGGAAGTCGCTACGTCCAAGATATATTTTTCACCACCGCCAGTATGCTTGGGGATATATGGCGAGTAGAGACAAACTTTCATTGCTCATCCTGCCACATTTTAAAAATTTTTTGCTCGATCTGTTGATAAGTTTCATCTAATGAAGGCTTGCGTTGTCTTTCCCAGAGTTGGGTATAAACTAGCATTCTGTTCATGCCTTGGACTATCGCTTCTATCCAACCCTCTACTCCATCTCTAAAGCCTAGCTTGAATACTCCTCGACGCACAAATTCCATTATTCCTTTGCGTAAAATTGTTCTTATTTTAACTGGCTTAGAACCAGCTATAGCTAATAAATCTGCCTCGATTGGTGTCCAAGACATAGTTTTTTGCAGTCCATCAATAGTGTTGCGATGAGTAAGATGAATTAATGGTGACTGCAACTCTATAAGCTCACCTTCAAACTTAGGACTTTCATGAATATCACCAAACCAGTTCTGAAAATGAGCCTTATTAAAAACTCTAGTCACATAATCTTGTTCCCAACCGCCATGTTGCATAATTTTCCCATAGTGTACATTTTGACGAGGAATCTTTAGGGCTGCTGCGGTAGAAGTTTCTAGCCAAACCATAATTTCTTTAGCGAGTGTGGGAGTAACTCGTTCATCAGCATCAACATAAAACATCCATTGGGTTTTAACTCTCTTTAAAGCCTCATTTCTGGTTTTTGCCATACTTTTATGGGAAAAACTGACCACTCTTGCCCCAGCAGTTTCTGCTAGTTTAGCAGTATCATCGTTAGAAGCGCAGTCAACCACTAGAATCTCATCGCACCACCACAGGGTATTAATACAATTTACAATCATTTTAGCTTCGTCTTTAGCAACGATAATTGCCGTAATATTGGGATGATTAATATTAGATTTTATCATATGGTTGCTTACCCATTTTCCCCGTGAGAGCATGCGTAACCGCCTTGCGCTCAACAGGATTGCCATTCATCAAGGTACGTAGAGCATAACTAACAGCAGTTAGTTTCACCCTAGGAGATCCGTATTTTAATCCGATAAATACTCTATTGCGAGTTTGATAGTAAGTATGAAGAGGTGAGCCCGCACCGCCGCTTGAACCAGCATTATGGTGCCAAATCACAGCATCGGGGCAATATAAAACTTGAAAGCCTTTTTTTCCAGCTCTAAGACTAAGGTCTGCATCTTCGTAATACAAAAACAATTTATCATCCAACATCCCTACTGTTTCTAAGACCTCGCGAGAAATTAAAATACAACAACCCGTACAAAAATCTGTTAGGCTAGTAACATCTAGGTGTCCGCGATCAATCTCATCCACTCCACGATGAAAGGCTATTAGGTTTGGCCAATCAATACTCCCGCCAGCATACCAAATCACATTGCCTAGTTCCGCTTTGGGATAAGCTTCTTTATGATACTCAAAGCCCTTAGCAAAATAAATTTTGGGAGTCACCATACAGCCTGGTTTTTTGTCTTTAATGTAATTATAGAGATGCTCTAAAAAATTAGGCTCAACCGTGGTGTCATTATTTAATAAACAAATATAATCAGGATTATAATGCTCGGCCGCATAAGTGATGCCAAGATTATTTCCCCCAGAAAAACCCAGGTTTGATTCGCTCCGAATCACTTCTACATGATCAGCTTGTAAAGACTTAGGTAGTTTAAGTAGTTTCTGTGAAGCATTGTCAACAATAATAACACAGTAACTAAAGTCCTTGGCCCTAATATTTTGCAAAGACTTAAGGCACATCTTGGTTAATTCTGCGGAGTTATAGTTAACCAAAATAATTGAGATGTGATCCATGGGATTCATTATATCGTATTGAGGGAAGATGTCATTAAACCATTAGTTTTCTGCGTAATCTCCACAACACCTTTTTCAAACCATGGCTGTCACTGATTTGGAAATCAGCGATCCAATATGCTAATTCTTTTTTATATTGTTCTAAAGATTTTATCACTGCAGTCGCTTGGTGATTTTCCTGAGAAAAACCTTGATTTTCCCAACTTTTCATTTTGATGACCGCATCTGCGGTTGATTGCAAAATTGCCAAGATTACTCCGTGGATACCTTCTTGAATGCCCTTCCCAGCAAAGAGCCGGCGCAAAAACGAATCATGAAATTCTTTAAGAATATCTGCAGAATTTAAAGATTTGTCATCCTTTTTTTCTTGAGCTTGGATAGTGCTGTAACGATCTAAACGCTCAATAAACTGTGAGATTGATTGATAATTATGATGGATCAGGGCAAATTTTTCTTGGGCAGGAAATTCTTTAACTTCGCCTTTAGTAATGGGCACACTGTGAATCTGATCTGACCATTCTACGTGGCCTTTTCTAAAAAACCTCAGTTGATAGTCTGGCCACCAGCCTGTCCTCTCGATCCATTTATCAAAAATAATGTTCTTGCGTGGAAGATAAAAACAATCTGGTAAATCTGTTTGTTCAGGAGCTTTAACAATGCTTTGTATGGCTTTTTTTAATCCTTGAGAAACCTCCTCATCGGCATCAATGATTAAAATCCAGTCACCAATAGTTTTACTAATAGAAAAATTTCGCACTGGTTCCACATAGCCATAATCCTTGTGTTGAAAAACTTTATCAGTATATTTTTGCGCAATTTTAACTGTCTCATCATTGCTGTACATATCCACTACCACAATCTCATCGGCAAACTTCACTGACTCCAAAGCTCGCTCAATAATATCAGCGTGATTTTTAGTAGAAATAATGACTGAAAGTAACATATTATTTTGATTTTAAGCCTGCTATTTCAACCCATATTTTCCTCCATCCTACCACTAATAGTGTTAATGGGTATAGTGCACTAGCTCCCAGCATACCGATCATCAACCACATTAAATTTTGATTCCAAAAGGACATTCCTATGACCCCCGCACCCGCCATCACGCCCGCTGCGACTAACTGCCGCCAGACGTTTTCCCAGACTTTAATCGATATATGTTTTTTGACATACAAAATTGGTAAAAACGAAGTAAAAGCAATAATAAAGGCTGCAATCGCCACGCCATTAAAACCCCAAATTTTAATCATCAGAGGTGTTAAAACCCAAGTTAAAACTGTCCAAATTGCCATTAATTTGAGAGTTGAATTAATTTCTCCAATCGCAGTCAAAGTATTTACTAATGGTGAAGATATCGCCGCCCAACCAATGCTCAAAGTGAATAAAACAAAACTCAACATAGCTGGCTGCCACTTGGCATAACTAGGAATCACTGTTACTAATGGTTTAATAAACACGCTCATGCCGATCAAAATAGGAAAGATGGCTAAGGTAATGAAGAAGATAGACTTTTCAATTGCTTTTTTTAGCGCTTCCTTATTGCCTTGAAGACGAGAAAAGGTAGGGAAAGTGACTGCTAAAACATTCTGGACGGTTAAATTATAAGGATACTGTGACCAAGTTTTTGCCCACTGAATATAACCGAACTCTCTTAGTGGTAAAAACCACCCCAAAGCCAAGAAAAATAGCTGATCCTTCACTCTAGCTAAAAAGTCTGCTAGCTGAAACTTGACCCCAAAACTAATTAAGACTTTCAGCGCCTGTTTATTCAGCGCTAAACCAAACTTCCAGGGTTGAATGATCATCATCACCACTACCCCAATAAAAGATCGGGCTAAAATGGCATAGGCATAAGCTAGTGCTCCCATACCTTTCCAGGCTAAAAAAACTAAAATGCTGTAAAAAGTCAGTTGCTCAAAAATTTGCGGCAGCACTAGTTTAGAAAAATTCAGTTTACGCTCTAAAATAATTGAGGGGATCGTTTTGAGTGTCGCTAGGGGAAACGAAAAAGCTAAACTCAACAACACCCACACACCGACCTGACCAGTTTTTTGCTGCACCACGCCAGTTGCTAAAATTATCCCCACCACGCCAACTATTAACCATGATAATAACTGCTGAACTGTAAAGGCTGTTTGATACTCTTTATCCGTTGGCTGAGTTTTTTTCTGAACTAGTGCGGCGGCTAAACCGATATCAGAAAAGAAAATCAATAAACCAATAATCTGCACTACAAATCCATAAATTCCAAAATCCTCGGGAGAGAAAAAAGCGCTGAGAAATAAAGAGGCAGCTAAACCAACAACTTGTAAAATTGCCGTTCTCCCAATATAAGAGGCCGCTCCAATCACAGATTTCTGCTTAATTTCCCGTAGTTCTTCCTGGCCCAGAGCTTCTTCTAGATCAGGAGTGGTGTCCTCTGAAGTAGGATAAATCATAATTTGGTAAAATTGGGTTTTTCTTTAGTCTTTGTTATTAAATAAATAAAAATAAACAAACTAACTAGGCTGATTACATCAAACAATAATCTAACTGGAGTTTGAGTAAACAACACGCCTACTAAATGTTCCCCTGCAGGCACAGCCACCACTATATTGCCAATTTCACCCTGTTCTTTTTGGTATTTCTCTCCATCAAGCTCTACCTTCCACCCCGGAAAATCTGCTACTGCCCATTCAACTACTTTTTCCTTTGTAAAATTAGTTCTGATTAAATTTTCATGACTGCGATTGATCAATACTTCAATTTGTGCACTGCAGTCATCTTCACACCAAACTAATGATGTGGGTGGAACTAACTTATCACTCATTTGAACTGGAATGTAATCTGGTAAAATTCCACTCATTTCTCGTTGAATTAAATCGGCATCAGTGTAATAAAATTGGTTAGCATCAACCAAAAACTCTTTGGGTTGAAAAAATTTAGCATTAAATAAAAGTATTATTAATAATACTAATGACCATAAATATCTCAGCCCTCTTTGTTTAATTAAACTGGCACTGCTCCCAACCAATAAACCAATAAAAATAATTCCCACTCCTAAAAATCTCCAAGGAAACTGAGCAAATGATAAGCCTGGCAGGGCATCCCACAGTGGCTTTGACTTCAGAATTGCCATAAATAATGACAGTCCTGACAGGGCTCCTAATAAAACTGATAAAACTATTTTTTTGTCACTTGCAATTTGTTGCCATTTTTTATGTTTGAACATTCTGATTAATAGCAATAAAGCCAATATCCCTAAGCCAATCAACTGCCCCCAACCTAAAAAGAACGAGATGCCGTCGTCAGGACCCCAAGCTGAACCCTCGTAACCCCAATTCAATTGAAAAAACTGACGAATATAAAGAAAATGATGCGAATAATGAAAATATCCCGCGAAAATACTCCCGACTTTAGTCAAGTTTTTTTCTAACAATGCTGGAAAAAGATAAAAGCTAGACAAACCTGTGGCAAGTAATAAAGAACCATTGATGCGAAGTAAAGTTTTCAGCTGATTAGTTTTGTTTTTATGAACAACCCATTTGCTAAAACCAGCATACAAAACCGCAAACAATAAGCCCAACGGCACAAAGAGCATTGTCATAATATTGTGGCTCAGCATAAGCACCACTAAGGAAATAGTCAAAGTTTGCCAACCGTTTTTTTCCTGTTTAATCACTTGCAACATGCCAAGTAGTACCCAGGGTATGGCCATAATACCCCAGGCTTCGCTTAGAGCCCCCCGTACAAAAAGGTTCACCGCCCGATAAGGAGCCAGGGTAATTGCAGCAGCGGTCAATATTCCAGCCGCCTCGCCAAATAATTCTTTACCTAATTTGTATGATCCCCAGGTAATGAAAATAGCTGAAAACAAAAACAATAATTTAACAGCCGTCAATACACCCAAACCTAGCCAATGCAAAATAGCACCAACGTAGTAAGGCAAAGGAGCGTAAAATTCAAATAAAGGCATCCCGTAACCATAGCCAAAATTTTCACTCCATCTCACTGGAAACTGTCCTTCGCTTAAGGATCGATACATCTCAATGATGCGAGCGGCATGTATATAATCATGAGCTCTAAAAAATTGCTCATGTGCTAAAGCCCAAGAAGAAGCAATCACTATGGCCAACAACGACAAACCAGTAAAAATTTTCTTCATTAACTTTGTATTGTACTCAACAAATAGGTCATCGACCACACCGAGTTAATTTATGAGATAATAATTACCTATGATGAATATGATAGATAAAAAACAGATTTTCATCAAAGCAAGCTTACTTGCCTTACCCCTGTCACTAACTATGCTGGCTATCACCGTGATTGCTTTTGTTAACTATAAATTGAACATTTTTGTTAAAACAGCCGGAATCAATAAAAAAGATTTTATCCAAACTTTAAAAACTGGCTGGCGGCAAACGCCAGTGGCTACAGCAAGCCATAAAAATCTGTTGGTTTTGGGTCTAGATTCCTTAACAACTCGGGGTAACTCCGCCCCGCTCACAGACAGCATGATGTTAATTTCACTTAACCTAGAAAATGGCCAGATTACTACACTCCCTTTGCCGCGTGATTTGTGGAGTGATGAGTATCAAACTAAAATCAACGCCCTTTATACTTATGGTTTAGATAGATACCCAAAACACCCGGAAAAATTTCCCCAGGAAGTTGTGTCTGCCCTTACCTCTATTCCAATTCATCACACTGTGGTGATATCGATGAGCACCGTCGCACAACTCGTTGACCTTGTTGGCGGGGTGGAAGTGGAAGTAAAACAAAGTTTTATTGACGAAGAATTTCCCCGAACAGATGTGGATGTAACGACAGAAACTGATCCCAAAAAACTCTATGAAACCATCGAATTTCAGGCAGGAAAACAACTCATGGATGGTGCAACATCACTAAAATATTTACGCAGCCGGCATGGTAATAATAATCAAAATACTGATAATGACCGCTCAAAACGCCAACAAGCAGTGATCCAAGCCTTAGCAAAAAAATTAATTAACGCGCAAACACTTCTTGATACTAGCTTAGCTGGACAATTATATAAATATTACCTAGAAAATTTTTCACAAAATTTGTCTCCTGCCGAACTCATTGCCACTGCGAGAAAACTATTACCAGTAAGAAATAATATTTCGCTCAAAAATGAGAGTCTAAGTGTTTATCCCGATGATCCAGAAGGAATAATTGAACATCCGCTCCAATACCTTTATGATGGGCAGTGGGTCTACGTGATCAGAGATAATGCAGAGTTTAAAACAGAAATCCAAGCTAAGCTAATAAATCGAATTAATCAATCAGAAATGCAGTAATTTTAATGTCAAATTCAACTCCCTATCAAACCATTTTAGTAACCGGAGGTGCCGGGTTTATTGGTTCTAACTTTATTCATTATTGGCTCAAAAAATATCCTCAAACCAAACTGATTAATCTTGATGCGTTAACTTATGCGGGTAATCTAGAAAACTTAAAAGATGTAGCCCATCAATCTAGCTATCAGTTTGTGAAGGGCAATATTCTTGATCGCGAGTTAGTTGACCAGATTATGTCAGGAGTAGATGCGGTAGTTCACTTTGCGGCTGAATCCCATGTAGACAGATCAATTTTAGAACCGGCAATTTTTCTAGAGACC
Source organism: Patescibacteria group bacterium (assembly GCA_018830045.1). Lineage (GTDB taxonomy): Bacteria > Patescibacteriota > Microgenomatia > UBA1400 > PJMF01 > JABBGTR01. The sequence continues at coordinate 7,606 of JAHJTF010000013.1, forward strand.
AATGTTATTGGCACTCAAGTTTTACTAGCGGCTGCTTTAAAACATCGAGTTAAGCGCTTCCATCATATCTCAACCGATGAAGTCTTTGGCTCATTAGAATTATGGTCAAAAGAACAATTTCATAATCATACTCCCTACGATCCGCGCAGTCCTTACTCAGCCAGCAAAGCTGCCTCCGATCATTTAGCCAGAGCTTACGGAGAAACTTTTGGCTTACCTTTTGTAATCACTAACTGCTCTAATAATTATGGAGAATATCAATTTCCGGAAAAACTATTTTCACTGGCTATTACCAATTTAATTGAAGGTAAAAACATCCCGGTGTATGGTGATGGTAAAAATATTAGAGACTGGCTGTATGTTCAAGACCACTGTAGTGCGATCGATGTGGTTTTGCATCAGGGTAGTGACGGCGAAACCTACTTGGTTGGAGGCTTAACTGAAGATGTTTCTAACTTAGAAATAGTAAAAATGATTATTAAACTCATGGGTGAGTCTGAAGATAAAATAGAGTTTGTTAAAGACAGATTGGGGCATGATCGCCGTTATAGCGTAGACTGGAGTACATTGAATAAAAAACATGGTTGGAAACCTTCGGTTACCCTGGAAGAAGGTCTTGCTAAGACTATTTCTTGGTATCGGGTCAATCGACAATGGTGGCAACCGCTCAAAGAAAAGTCTCAGGATTTTTTTAAACTTAACTACCAACAGAAAGATTGACCATGAGTGTAATCCAATACGATCCGACAAAAGCCAAACCCATTAATAATGTATTTTGTGAAACTCCATTTGTGGGAATGTTTTATATGCCCTTAAAAGTTTTTGAAGATGACCGAGGGTTTTTTACTGAAATTGGTAGAGCCCCAGAAGTAGAAGAAGTTACTAAAAAGCCTTTTCGAATTGCCCAATTAAACTTATCTCTCTCCAAAACTAACTCTATTCGCGGTTTTCATACTGAAGGCTGGAACAAATTAGCCACAGTCATTCAGGGCGCAGCCTTTTGTGCTCTTGTAGACATTAGGCCACAGTCTAAAACTTTTGGTCAAGCAATCACTGTCACATTGGGACGCAGTGGTGGTGCTCATTTTGGAAGTATTTATCTTCCTCAAGGAATTGCCAATTCATTTTTGGTTTTAAAGGGCCCAATGCTTTACTCATATGCAGTGGATCGACTTTACAAAGATCGTGATCAAAGTGGTGACGTAGCCATCTCATTATTTGATCCAGATATAGGTGTAAACTGGCCAATTGATAAAGATCAAATGATTATTTCAAAAAGAGATATTGATACCATTACTCTCAGAGAAAAATACCCACACAAATTTTAAGGAATAACTCATGCAAAAAATACCTATTTTAACCACCGGCCTAACCGGCTTGGTTGGCTCACGCATTGCTGAAATGTTAGGAGATAGATTCGAGTTCTTTAACATGGATTTAACTATTGGAGTGGATATCACAGATAAAAATAAAGTTAGGGATTTTATAAAAACTCATTTTGCTAAAGTAATGATTCATCTCGCAGCTTTTACAGATATGAACGCCGCTTTTGAACAAACCGATGATAAACAAGGTTTGTGTTATCAAGTCAATGTGATCGGGACTAAAAACATTGCCCAAATTTGCAAAGAAAATGATATTTACTTAATTCATATTTCAACTGGTCTTGTTTTTGATGGCACTCAAACACAGCCCTATCGTGAGTCTGATCCTCGGAATCCCATTGAGTGGTATGGCCAAACCAAGGCCTGGGCAGAAGAAGAAGTAGAAAAAAAATTGACACATTATGCTATTGCGCGCATTGACTATCCCTTTCGAGCAAAATTTACAGCCAAACCAGATATTGTGGCTAAAATTAAGCAAGGATTGGTTAACAATAGCCTTTATCCACAATTTTCAGATATGATCATCACCCCAACTTACATTGATGACATGGCTCAAGCCATAGAAGTTATAATTAAAAAACAACCTCAGGGAATTTATCAGCTTAATAACTCAACTTCGCTTTCAACCTATGAGCTGGCTAAAAAAGTTGCTGAAATATTTGGTTTTGATTCCAAAATTGTCAAAAAAGGTAGTCTAGAAGAATACTTAAAAACCACCAACAGGCCCTATCAAAAAACCATGAGGATAAGTAACGAAAAAGTCCAACGCGAGCTGGGTCTTAAATCAATGACAATTGATGAGGCGCTGAAGGATATAAAAACACAGCTTGACTTAGATTAGCTTAATAAATCTGGTCTTCTTTGCTTGGTTCTTTTTTTTGCTTGTTCTTGTCGCCACTTATTAATTTTTGCGTGATTGCCAGAAAGAAGTATTGCTGGAACTTTTTCCTCTTTGAACTTTTCGGGCCGAGTATATTGGGGGTAACCCAACATACCGGAGCTAAATGAGTCTGTTGAGGCTGAGTTATCATCTCCCAAAACACCAGGAATTAATCGCACCACGCTGTCTACTATCGTCATCGCTGGAATTTCCCCTCCGGTTAAGACATAATCTCCAATTGAAATTTCCTGATCAACATATTTTCTGATACGATCATCAAAACCTTCATAATGACCAGCCACTAAAATTAAACCTTCTTTTGTGGCCAGTTGTTTTGCATGCTGTTGAGTATATTTTTCTCCTTGAGGGGTAAGAAGAATGATTGCTGCCTGAGGATTTTGCTCTTTCAATTTCTCAAGAGCTTGATGCAACACATCTACTTTCAACACCATTCCCGGTCCGCCACCATAAGGACGATCATCAACTATTTTATGTTTATCAATCGCAAAATCACGTAAATTATAAATTTTGATCTCCACCGCACCCGAATCCTGCGCACGTTTTATAATACTTTGCGTAAAAATTGATGCAAACATTTCTGGAAAAAGGGTCACGATATCTATCTGCATAATAAATCTAATTCTATCATCTCAGCTGTGCTATCATAAACCTTATGAAAATTGCTTGTATTGGCACAGGATTTGTGGGTGTTGTTACTAGTGTAGTTTTTGCCTCTTTTGGACACGAGGTAGCTGGTTTAGACATTGATCAAAAAAAAATTGACTCACTCTCACGCGGCGAGGTCCATTTTTTTGAACCAGGACTCAAAAAACTCCTAAAAAACACTCTCGCAAAAGGACATCTCTTATTTACTACCTCTTACCAAAAAGCCATTACTGATGCAGAAATTATCTTTATTATGGTGGGTACTCCTTCGGCTCCAGATGGGCAGGCAGATTTGAAATATGTATTTTCGACTGCAAAAAACTTAGCTCCTTATTTAAAAAATGGAGCTATCGTGGTGATTAAAAGCACTGTTCCCCCCGGAACTAACAAAAAAATAGAGCAGATTATCAAAGGAAAAACAGACATTAATTTCACCACCGCCTCAGTACCAGAATTTCTAAGAGAAGGCACTGCGGTAGAAGACACTCTACACCCTACGCGGACTATCATTGGCGCTACCGATAAAAAAACTACTGATAAACTCAGCCAACTGCATCGTCCTTTAACTAGCAATATCATTATTATGAAGCCAGAGTCAGCTCAGATGACTAAATATGCTTCTAATACTTATCTGGCAACGCGAATTACTTTTATTAATCAAATTGCCGATCTATGTGAAAA
>JAHJTF010000014.1 GCA_018830045.1 Patescibacteria group bacterium
ATCGAATAATTGATTCTAGTCAACAATATCTGTATATTGATAGATATGAGTAAAATAGCTTCTCCCTTTAATACTCCAGCGGCCTCTTCTACCTCCCCTGCTCCTTCTCCGGCTTTTTCTTCGGCTTCTTCTATGCCGGGGGTGAAGTCTCTACACTTGTCTCCTGCCGAACAAGCTTTAAAAGATCGCATTGAGCAATTTAATCAGCTGCCGGAGGTTAGTGGTGAGGAGTTAGTGAATAAGTATTTAGACGTACATACAACCGCAGCCGCTATTCAATCGGCAGTGGGGATGGCAAAAGGTGACGCAGAAAGCAACTCCGTCGATTCCAATACTAAGCAGTTAATGGCTTCAAAAATTAAGACCGCTAGTCGCCATCTAGTTGATCAAGCTTCTGATTTTTTATCATCATGCCATGATTATAAAAAACAAAGCAACATAAGTATTAACCCAAATAATTCATAAGTAAATTATGCCTGACGAAAACTCCATTCCATTTTTAGAAGCGATTAAAGCTGGGTATGTACCAGGGGCTCAAAACACTCAAGCTGCAGAAAAACTTTTTGATTTAGTAGCAGAAGAAGCGCAAAGTTTGACGGAAGTTAGTGAAAAAGCTGGGGCAGTTGCAAGTGCTGCTCGTCAGGCTATGCAGGAAGTGCTGAAGGGGGGGCAGGTTTGGACGACAGTCTTGGAGGCGGTAGGAAAAAAACTACTGGCTGATTCTGGCAATATAGATGCAATCCGTGAATTGGTGGCACTGCAAGACTATGTTAAAGAAAATTTGCCAACACTTTCTCAAGGAAAATTAGAGCAGAAAAGTGATGGCAAGAAGGTTGATATTGAGCAAGCAGAAATTGTGGCTGAAATTATGAAGATGGTGATGGAATCGCTAGAGGGAAAATTGACAAATATAAAAAGTTTGCCAAGTAGAGACGTGTTTGTGCAAGCTTTGACTGAACAAGTGATTGATCTTAAAAGACGATTGGGTGTGACAGGTAAGGGGGCTCTTTCAACTGCTGTTGATGAGCTCATAGACTGCAAAACCAAAGTGGGATATCAGGCTTTACGCCAAGTCAACAAACGCTACTCTCAAGCCAAAATTGAGTCATTTTTAGCTCAATTTGAAACCAAGCCTGATGAAGCTAGTGAAGCTGATGAAGCCACTCAAGAACTATCCATAATGTCACCGCAAGGTGAAATCTACGCAGCTTTTCTGCGTCGACAATTAGAGGTTTTCCATGTAACGACTGGCAAAATGATGGGTGTCGGGATTACACAGCAAGAGGAACAGTTTTTAAGCCACCTATGTTTAGGGATCGGTGGGGGGCATAGAGACAAACTTGCCGACGTTCTAACAAAGACACCCAGTGACAATAGAGCTGATAGAGCTGCCGGCGAGGCAGTGAGAATGGCTGTTGAGGGCGGGACATTAAACGATTATTGGACGGCATTGAGTCAAATGGATGCTGAGCGTAGGGAGGCTGTTTTTGATATGGCTTTTATTGCCTGGGATAATCTGCCTGGATCTGCAGAAGAAAAGACAGCATTGGCTAAGTTGATTTTAATTGCCCATGATGTTGAAGTCGATGGGGATAGTCACAAGGGCCAAAAACAGAAGTTGATTCAAAGTATCCCGGATCAGGATTTAGCTAGTTTGCGTCGTGAGGCAAAGGCTGAGATTATCCAGCAAACGATAGGCGATCTCAAAAATGAACTATTTACTTTAAATCTCGCTGATGCTTATTATTCTCGTCTCAACATTCCTGAGCAGGTGAGAAAACTCGTCTCGGGCAAAGACTACGAGAGTCGTGACGCTGCTTCTACATTAGCTAAACAAGAGATATTCCAGAACATCGTGATGAGTCTAGTTGAGAAAGCTTTATCACGCGACATGATTGAAGCGCAACAACAGATTGGTGAAATGAGCATAGCATTGCGTCAGAGCCAAAATCTTGAGTATGACCGATATAGTGAGCGTGGTATGAACTTGAGACTTGATCGCAGTACACCAGAAAACCAAGCGTTAAAGAATCAAGAATCAATTGTTTTCTTGGCTAATTATGTGCGAATGCTATTAATTCAACTAAGGGACCAGTACGATGCAGTTAAGCTTCAAACTCAGTACTTCATTGACGCTGAAAAATTTGGTGTTCAGGCCAGTACCTTAATTGAGCTTCACAACACTGTGTCTACAGCTATTGCGGCATATAATAAAAAAATTGAGAGTACCCATCCAGATCAATACAACAAAGATCGAGCGCCAATTGAATTTGTTGATTATATGATGCTAATGAAGAGTAACTCACCCGCATTGCCGATTTTTCTGGTTAGAAATTTTACTGCTAAAGGCTTCAGGGGTTTTGATTGGGAGGGGAGGGGCAAGATGCAGGGATATTCGGGTCTCTATTCCACCAATGAAGAAGATCCGCGCAATAATATAGTAGCTGATTACTTAGAGGCAGATACTCTGCGAACTGCACAGAGTATGGTTGATAAGTCTGAAGTTGTTCCATTACTGACTGCTGGGGCTGATTTGGGAAAAATTGAACAAATTTTAGTCCAACATGAAATATTAATGGAACCAGGTAAGTTTGCGAGTATGTATGAGCCTCAGCAAGCTAGTGGTGCTAGTCGCTACGACAATATTATTGCTTACGACCCATTTGTGAAGGCACGAGCAGAGGCAGCTGAGCAGGCGGTGTTCACGGACGAACAAGCAATTAAGCAAGCAGTAGAAAAATTGGCTAATGCGGGTAAAAAAGGAGATGAGTTATGGCAAAATATTGAAAGGTGGGGATGGAGCTGCGAAAGAGATTATGGGGACTTAAGCACAATCGAAAAAGGCCTTATTAAGATAGGACGGGGTCGAAGTGAACTTGCTCAGACTAAACGTAAGTATGAAGAACAAGTTGCAGCTTTGACAGGTGGTGAAAAATTTAACTTATTAGAATCAAGTGAGCGCATACGACTACAGCAACGTCTTGAAAGACTTAAAAAAAACGCTCAATCTAAATACGTCGTAGAAATAGCAACTAAGGTGAAAAATATTAAAGATAGAGTTGCCGGTGCGGAAGTAGTTGCTAAGCAATATATTGACTCGCTTATTACGGATGCAGAAATACCTTCGCTAAACTTGCCTGATTATAGCAACGACATTCGTAACATGAGGGTAGTTGCGGTCCATGATATCGACACTACAGGGTATGGTCTGCAACTCCAGGTCATTTATCGTACCTTTCAAAAAGCTGAAGAAGCGTACGGTAAAAAAGTGTTTTTAAGGGTAAAGAATTTATTGACAAACCGAGGGGTGTTTGGTGAGCAAGCCAAGGCGATTGATGATGCGATGGGTGAGTTACGATTACAACTTGGATATAAAGAAGCTATAGATTACTCATATAGCAGTGGTGAGCCACAGCCTCCTAAAGTCGACCTATCGGTTATCACTAAATTACTACTACCACTGCTTAGAGAGGCACGTATTGCGCAAACTAAGACTATTAATTTTGATGCTATTAAACCAGAAGCATTTTTCAATATGCCTGGTGGTTCAGATGAAACTCAACGAGTAGCGGCTGAGCGTATTGGTGAGCTTAAAGAACGTAAAGCCACACTATTGAAGCCAGCTGAGGTAGCTTAAGAGACATTGTATCTCTAGAGAAGCAAACTTATTAACTAGCTGTTTATAAACTAGTTTGGATAAATTTGCTGAGTTCTTTTTTAAGAGCCGGGTCATCCCAAGCGATGGTTAAATTTGCTTTCAACCACCCTAAAATATCACCCCCATCGAGATACTTACCCTGCGGTTTATGAATCACCACATCATGTTTTTGAGCCAACTCTAAGACGGTATCGGTGATGAGATACTCCCCAAAGTGAGGATTCTTTTTTTGGCGATTAACAATATCAAATACTTCTGTGGGTAAAATATACTTACTGATGTTAGCTAAATTAGATAAAGTTTGGTCAGGTTTTGGTTTTTCGAATAAATTGGTCAAATAGTGATAAGTATTTTTTAATTGTGTCTCCACAACTCCATATTTTTCCAGTTCATCTCGGGGTACTTCGATACAGGTCATTAAGGCTTTGGCCCCAGATTCTTCATATGTTTTAATCATTCTGGTTACTTCAGAACTCTCATCTTGATTGTAAATAAAATCATCTCCCATCAATACTAAGAAAGCCTCTTCGTTTTGGAGATATTTTTGTGCAATTTTAACTGGGATAGCAGTCCCATATTGATCATATTGAGTTTGTTCAACAAAACGAAACCTGATATTTTCTTGGATTTCTAGAAATTTTAAGAAATGCCGATATTGCTCTATTTTATGCATTTCCTCTAGATGCTGGGTTAATGAACGGTTTTCACTGTAATACCATTGGATAATGCTTTCTCTTTCTTTGGTGACGAAAATGATTTCTTCAATCCCAGCGTCATAGCAGTCAGCTACTACATAATCAAGCACTGGCCGGTTTAGAATCGGCATCATCTCTTTTTTGATAGTTTTACTGATGGGTAAAAAACGAGTTCCGTAGCCTGCTGCAGTAATAATGGCTTTTTTAATCATGGTGATTATTATACAAGCCCTAACCTAAAACGAAACTGCATTAAGAAACTGCTCGAATAGAGAGCTAGGCGCCACCTCTTGTTCAGTCACTTCGCCAGTAGCATCATTAAGCACGATTTCTGAGTTAATTTGACGAGGGAAAAGTCCCAAAAATCTTTTCTTTATCTGATCTTTCTTTTTATAAACTAATTCTCCTTGATCGTTGGCTCCCACTTCCACTGCTTCTTCATTGACTTGACTGCCACTATCAAATAAACCGGCCGCTTTCATTCTCTCTAAAGCTTGATCGGGCAAATGATTAAGAAGATGTGATTGCCCTGATGGAGTCACGACTGTGACTTTATTAGTTGCAGGATCTAAGGTAAATTCTGCTCCCTGCTGTAATGAAGCCTTAACATTTCTAGATTTTAACTCGAGCAATTGTTTGTTTTCTCGAAGCTTATTTTTCAATTCCACCATTTCGCCCTGTCGCTGTTGACGTTCTTCTCGTAATTGCTCTTGGTAAACCTGATGTTCTTCTTGTTTCTTTTGAGTAGCCTCAAATTGTTTTTCTGAAAGACTAGCGGGGAACTGCAAATTAACGTTATCCGACTTAGTTTCTTCTTTTGATTCAAATTTAGCTGGCATAGAGGAGGAGTTAGGAGCTGGTTTTTCTTTAAGCTCAATTCCGATCTCATTTTGGTCTGTGCGAATTCTGAGTTCTTGGTTATCCCCTTGATTGATAGTTTTAATTCTATTTTCAACAGGGATTTTTTTTGGTTCAGTCACCTTAAGTTTTTGCTTAGCTGCATCTTTTGTTTGTTCATCTTTTTCACCCAGTACTGATCCGGAGTAAAACTCAACCCGGCCATCGGGAAAAACTTGGATATCGAGAGCCATAGCTTGAGGGGCGACTATCAGTACAACTGTTAAAAATGCAAAAATAATCATAAGACGAGTTTTCATGAGATCCTTTGATGATTTAGTTACTGCAAATTAGTATACAGAAGTTTTTTTATCCTGAGAAGACTTGAAAACAGCAGGCTTGAAAATAGTCTCAGCTGGCAAGGCTTGGTTGACAACTAAGCCAGGATAAATTTTAGTGTTAGCACCTACTGTAATGCCAGGCATCAAACTACAGTTAACTCCACAGAATACCCCTTTGGCTAAAATAGCACCCAATTTTTCTTGGCTAGTTTCGATTTCACCCTCAAGCGTTTTTAGTTTGATGTTTTGTTTATCTAGGCGTAAGTTGGTAGTGACTGTCCCAAAACTTGGATTGACCTCTGCTTCTAAAACTGAATCTCCAATAAAATTATGATGTAGCCTACATTTAGGACCAATATAACTCCTGGCTACTTCACTGCCAAAACCGATAATTGTATCTCTCTCTATCATGGATTGTCTGATTAGGGTGTGGCTACCGATAATAGTATTGGGGCCAATATAAACTGGGCCTTTAATCACAGCTCCAGCCTCAACTTTGACATTTTTATCAATCAAAACTTGGCCTTCAATCGTTGCTTTGTTGGAAATTTGAACCGTTGGATCAATACTGGCTTGCAAACGGTGGGTTAAAAAGAGCCGCATGACATCTAACACATAGTGAGGATACTTGAGCTTGTGCCAGTAATTATCATAAGTGATATAGCCAAAGGTTTGTTGTTGCATCAACTGAGATAGGGCTTGCTCATAAACGTCATCCTTTTGGCTCGAAGTTTGTTTTATGAGTTGGATAAATTTTTGCGGTTGACTGAAATAGTGAAAAACTAGGTTAACTAGATCACTGGGTTCTTGGCCTGGCTGTGGTTTTTCAACTACGGCAGTGACGCGGGAATTTTGGAGCTGTAAATATCCGCCAAGAAAGTAATCGCTGACTTTGATTCCGGTGACTAAACCCTGAGGTTGGTGAGCGCTGATTTCTTTTAATAGGATTTTAAAAAGTTCATCGGCCACTACATCAACCGCATTCATGATTACTATTGGTTGATTACTGATTTCTGTTTCTAGACAGAGGAGCGCGTCGGCCATCCCCAATGGTTTGGTTTGGCATTTAGTTTGAATATCAAGGCCTTTAATTTTTAGTTTCTTTAGAAAAGAATGATTGTCTGGGTGAGTAGCAATTAAGACTTTTTGTACCCCTGCCCTTTGGAGTTGTTCAAGTTGCCAGTATAGTAACGGCTTATCCATAAACGGGAACATGGTTTTATTAGTGACTAAGGGGGCAAAGCGTTGACCTTGACCGCCGGCTAAAATAACAAAAAGGGGAGTAAAATTAGGCATAGATTATTTTTTTAATAACTTCATTATGGCAGTAGCTAAGCGATTAGAATCATGACGAATCATGCTTCTTTTGAGGTGATCACTTGTGTCTTTAGTGGGCATGACCCTAGATAAGACATCAGTTCGGATTAACTTAACATGATTGTTCAGATCACTGGGCTTGAGATTGTCTTTAACTGGAATAGAGCCTTCTTTTTCATATAAAGGAATCGTTTGAGGAGGGTAATTAAAGTTGCTGTTAATCAGCACATAATCAATTAATTCCAACGGTAAATACTTAGTCAGATCTTGAAAAAAATCTTTAGCGGTGTAGTTGTAAGTTTCACCATACTTAGTCATCAAATTGGTAATAAATAAAACTTTGGCTTTACTTTTTTTAATGGTTTTTGCTATTGTGCCCACTACTAAGTTCGCGATGGTGTTGGTATAGAAATCACCTGGTCCAAAGATGATTAGGTCTGCATCTAGCAAAACCTGCTTTGCTTCTGGATTAAGTTTGGCCTGAGGCTTGGTTTCGAGATGAGTAATTTTTAATTTTCCATCGTGACTAGGTTCATCAATGTGGTGCTCGCCCACTACTTGACTGCCATCTTCGTAAGTTGCGACTAGACGGACATCATCATAGCTAGTGGGAATAATATTGCCCCTGACTTGGAGCAATTGACAAGTTTCTTTAATCCCTTCTTTTTGTGAACCCATAATATCTGCCATGGCGGCCATGAAGAGATTGCCAAAAGTCATGCCTTTTAATCCCTCACCGCCCTGATGGAAACGATAAGTAAAAAGTTTACGCAGTAGAGTTTGGTTATCAGATAGAGCCACGATGGCTTGCCTGATCCCAGAGGTAGGAAGTAGCCCAAATTCATCGCGGATGATTTTATTGGAGCCACCGTCGTCTACCATGGTCATCAACATACTGATTCTGACCGGCATGCGACTCAAGCCTGAGGCAACGACATATGAGCCGGTTCCGCCACCAATAATCACAACATGTGGCATTTTTTGCATAGAGACATTATAATACCACTCACCACATGAATAAACCGAGTTTAAAAAAGTCTCAATCAGTTTTTTCTCAAGGTTCAATTTTAATAGTTCTAGCTGCTTGTCTCTGGGCCTTGGATGGAATTATCCGCCGCAGTTTATATCATCTTTCACCAGTGGTGATTGTTTTTTATGAACACTTGATTGGATCATTAATTCTATTACCCATTGTGGTGCCAACTTTAAAAAAAGAAAATTTAACTGGCAAAGTGTTATTTAATGCCAGCATAGTGGCTTTGCTGGGGGGATTATTGGGCACTTTGTTTATCACCTCAGCCTTATTAAAAGCACACTTCATTGCTTTTAGTGTGGTTTTTTTACTCCAAAAACTTCAGCCTTTATTTGCGATTACCTCCGCCAATTTATTACTGGGCGAAAAGATTACCAAGGGATATATTAAGTGGGCTGTTTTAGCTCTAGTAGCTGCCTTTTTTGTCACCTTTCCCAATGGATACATTAATCTTGATTCCGGTCCAGGCACAGTTTACGCGGCACTTTTTGCCTTGGGAGCGGCAGTGTGCTGGGGGATCTCAACTACTTTATCTAAATCATTGTTAAACAAGGTTTCTCATCAAGGAGGAACCATTCTTAGATTTTATTTAGCCACCCTCTGGGCTTTTCTGGCAGTATTTGTGTTGGGGGCACAGGATGGCCTGATGACAGTCGGGGTTTTTGAGTTATCTCGTTTGACTTATATTGCCTTAACCACTGGTTTACTAGCGATGTGGATTTATTATAAGGGCTTGAGAACAACTGAGGCTAAGGTTGCCACGATTTTAGAATTGGCATTCCCCTTGTTAGCAGTGTTTATTGATATGGTGTTGTATAAAACAATTTTAGCGCCCACTCAGTATTTGGCGGCAATGATACTAATGTATGCGATTTATCGGGTGGGAAAATTACAGCACGCCAGTGCTAAGTAAGGTTTCAATTTTCTTTTTTTTATCTTTAATTATTGCTGGAAATTGTTTTTTGTTCATTGAAAAAACAGTTTCTAGGTGTTGATTCTCTAAAGTTAGCGCGATCAGTCGATTTTGATGTTTATCAAACAGTTTAGCTAATTGCCGCCAGTGTTTTTCTTTGAGTAATTCCCATGGGAGCGAGTCGCGATTAGAACCCAGGGGAATATGTAGTCCGGCCGCAGGAATTTGATCTAGGGCCTCATCCATGGCAACTAGCATTTTTAGCCAATATTGATCAATATTATCTGGATTTAATTGCCGGTGATAGTTGGAGAAACAATTAAATACTTCCATAACCTCTCGGAGTAAATGCACCAGGTCAATCATTATGCCGGCTTGGGTTTGGTTAAGCAGGCGCTTGGTTTTATTGACACTGATTTGTAAGGAATTGGGGCGATAGACGTTTTCTAACAAAATAATTGGGGTAGATTCTTGTTTTAAATAGCTAGTTAGCTGTTGAGTAAAACAGCATTGGTCTAAATCTGGCTCATGAAAAAGTAAGTAGCGGGGTTTAATTTTAGCGGTGAGATTAAGCGTTGTTTTAATACTGGACATCACACCAGAAAAGGGTGTTGTATAAATTTTTTCTAATAAACTTTTATCTGGAGTATCCCAGGCAATTGGGCCGTGAATGCCAATAATGGGGATATTCAATTTGTCCAAAGCCAAGTGAGCTCGATGTTGGCTAAATCGAAAAGGTATAAATTCCACCCCATCGATATGGCAACAGTCAGCATCTAAAGTTTGCATGAGTTGGTAAAAAAGCTGAGGATTTAAGGCAAAGATACCAGCTATATCAGTTGAGAGGAGGAGCGGAACTTGACTGCGGTGGCGTTTAATTTGTTTTCTCTTGGGCATAGACAAGAGTTACATTATAACCACTTTATTTAAGTCAGGACAAAAGTAATTGGGACTTGGTATAATGAAGCACCTGATAGGAGGTGTCGCATAGTGGTCAATTGCACAGGTTTGCTAAACCTGACCGGGTTTCCGGTTCGTGGGTTCGAATCCCACCACCTCCGCAACCACATTTCTACTTAAGCAACTCCTGAGTTATAATGGGGACACTAGTTATGTCACCTCTTAACATTCCTAAATCCACTCAAAAATTATTTTGGTCGTGTGATCCCTCTACTTTAGACAGTGAGGATCATAAAGAATATATAGTTCATCAAATACTTCAATATGGAGACCTAAGTGATTTTGAGTGGTTAAAAAAACAATACTCTCAAAACGAGATTAAATACATGTTTATTAATAAACCAAGACCAACGTACCAACCCAAAACTTATAACTTTATTGAAAATTTCTTACTTCAAATATCCGAACCTATCGAAGCAAAAAACTATGTCAGATCTGCACATAGCCTTTGCAGATGATGTAAAAATTACATTTTTTTAAGACACCGCTCACCATACCGCCCGAGTTACCTTGTTTGTTAAATTTAAACCCAGTATACTCACCACCATGATTAAGTCTAGTTTTTCTTTCCAAAATTGTTTTTCCACACTCTAATTTTTTTGTTTGAAATTTATTAAGCAGCCGATATTTAAGCTGGCTTATTTTTATTATTTTTTTATAAAGGATTTTTATTATGCAAGAGTATCAAAAACTAGATTCATTACATGCGTTGTATATCGCTAGTATTGTAGCTTCAGAATTAATGGGCAGTAAAACATTTCCTCTTTTGTTTTTAAATGCTTCGGTGGCAATTTTTACTTTGCCGATTACTTTTAGTATTAATGATATTATTTTTGAAGTTTATGGGAAAAAAAGGGCGTTAAGTTTTGTCCGCAGTGGTCTGCAAATTTTATTTTTCTTATTTGCTTTTAATTTACTGGCTGTGATATTGCCGCCTTCAGCTAGATTTCAAACAAGTAGCGATGCCTATCAATTGATCTTTGGCAAATCCATGCGGATTATTTTGGCTAGTTTGACGGCCTTTTTTGTGAGTGAGCGCTTGGATGTGTTTGTTTTTTCTAAAATTAAAGCCAAGTTGGCAGATCATCACTTATGGTTGCGAAATAATGTCTCCAATTTATTGGGTCAATTAATTGATACGATTTTATTTATGACGCTGGCTTTTTATCAGCCCGGAAATATTGGATTTTTAATTTCTTTAATTATCCCTTATTGGCTGTTAAAGAGTTTTTCCTCATTAGCAATGACACCGCTGGTTTATAAAGGGGTGGCGTGGTTGAAGGAAGAAGAAAAAAAAGTATAATATAAAATATGGAAGAAAATAATGCATCGGTGGCGGCTGTCCCTCCAATCTCCAAACCAGCTCAGCCGGCTCAACCAGCTCAGCCAATTAAGACCAATAATTTCCTTGTTTTTATTCTTTCGGCTTTTTTATTAATTGTCTTATCAATTGCCGGTTTTTTTGCCTTTCAAACCCAAAAACTTGCTAAACAACTGGCAAGTTTACAAATCCAACTCACCCTAACCCCGACTGCCAGCCAGCCACCCAATGATGACTTGGTCAACTGGAAAACATATACATACGATACTTTTTTGATCAAATTATCTTCGCAGTGGCACACCACCCAGCTTAAAAATCCTATTCAATTTCTCAATTACACTTCTTCAACTATCGGAGGTGATTTTGATCCTTTAACCGATAAAGGAAAATTAAAAATTGAAGTTTATAAAAATAGGTCTTCTCTTTCTCTTCAAGAATATGTTGATTCACAAAAAACAGGTCCGCTAGAATTAAAGTATGATTCTGAAGAATCGACAAAAATTGACGGAATCAAAGCTATCAAATTAATTTCCAACCTTGGATTTGCCTATTATGTCAAAAATGGTGATGATATTTATTCTTTGATCTTTGGTTTAGATTTTAACAATTACTCAAGCCTTGCTGATCAAATTCTCTCCACTTTTAAGTTTATTAACAGTACTGAAAAAGAAAGGGTTGACTGTAAAGACCCAAGACCGGAAGTCTGCACTTTTGAATGCACCTATCCACCACCGCATCTTTGTGGATCTGATAGCAAGAGCTACTGCACGGTTTGCCAAGCCTGCAGTAATCCTGAGGTGGCTTGGTATGAAATGAGCGATAACCCTTGCGAATCAGAAGATAGCCTTTCAATTACCAAGCAAGAACTCCAACAAGGTTGGTATTGGGGATCTTCTTTACAGAAAAAATCAGGGACTCCCAGTGATTGGGTTTTTTCCGGTAGCGGATCTCGCAGTGACTGCTGGCATGAACCCAGTAGCTTATGTACTTTGATGCCTGATTAAGGCAGAATTGCCGTTATAGTCTGAAAACAGTACTTCTATAGTAAAATAGAACTATATGTCTCAGGTGCAACAAATTAAAGACGCCGCCTCAATCGTTGAGCTCATTAATGAACGCCTTCCGCTCAAACACTCCGGCCGGAATTGGCGAGGCCTGTGTCCTTTTCATGGTGAAAAAACTCCTTCTTTTTTTGTCAGTGAAGAGCTCCAGCGCTACAAGTGTTTTGGTTGTGGTGAAACCGGAGATGTGTTTAATTTTTTAGAAAAGTATGAGGGGATGACTTTCACTGAAGCCTTGCGTTATGTGGCAGAAAGAATTGGGATTACTTTAGAGAAATACAAACCATCAGCTGATGATGAACAACGCGACCAGCTCTTAGAAGTGCTTAATTTGGCTAAAGAATACTATCACTATTTATTAACTGATCATAAAACTGGCCAAAAAGCTAGGGACTATCTAAAAGCTCGTGGTACTTCCCAAGATTCAGTGCAGTTATTTCAGCTTGGGTATTCATTACCAGGCTGGGATGGGTTAATAAAGTACTTACATCACAAAAAAAAGTATGGCTTAGATAAGCTGGTTGAGGCTGGTCTGGTGATTAAAAATAGAGGTCGTTACTATGATCGTTTTCGTGATCGCGTCATGTTCCCGCTCACCAATCATCGTGGCCAGGTGGTAGGTTTTTCGGGGAGGAGTCTAGAAACTGACGCCAAAGAAGCCAAATACATCAACACTCCCGAGACCCGTCTTTATCATAAAGCGGAGTTGCTATATGGCTACCATGAGCTGCTGCAGTTTATTCGCAAAAAAAATGAAGTCATTGTCACCGAGGGTGAGTTTGATGTTATTTCTTCTACCCAAGCCCATGTGAATCACATTGTGGCTATTAAAGGCTCGGCTTTTACCCCTGCGCACGCGAAATTTATTAAGCGCGTGGCCAATAAAGTTTCGTTTGCTTTAGACATGGATGCGGCTGGGATTGAGGCTACCAAGCGTGCCATTCCCATTGCCCAAGAGCTTGATCTGGAATTAAGGGTAATTAAACTTGGTGAGTTGGGGCCGGATTTACAACAAAAATCTGGGGCTGAAAAAAAAGACCCCGATGATGTGGCCCGAGAAAATCCTAAAATTTGGCGAGAGCTAGTTAAAAACTCAATGTCGGTTTACCAGTTTTTGATTTCGGCCGCAGTGGCAGAGCATGATCCTGCCACTCCAGAAGGCAAGCGGGCAATTATTAGACAACTGGCTGCAGTTATCCATGAGATTGACCATGAGGTGGAAAAAGATTACTACCTCAAGCAACTCGCTAAAATATTAGGAGTGAAACAGAGTGTGGTGGTTCAAGATGTTAAGCAAATCGTGGCCAGAAAAACAAGTAGCGTCAGCCAGCACAAACAAACTCCTCAGGCAGAAAATAAGATAGTATTCACCCGCCAACAAAAAATTGAAAAATATGGCTGGTTTTTATTACTGCGAAGTAAGCCAGATCAGATTAAGAAACGTGCGCAACAACTAGAGCGAATTATTTTTCAAGATCAAAAATATAAATTACTCCTCTCTAAATTACTTGATTTTCAACCGGCTTATTCTTTAGAAATTTTTAGTAAGTTTTTAGCAGAAGATCTTCAACAGCTTGTTTTAGATCTGTATCTTCAACCTCAGTATGCGCAAACTGCAGAAGAAGTTGATCTAGATAAAGAGTGGCAGCAAGTTTTTGAGGAGCTCAAACGGCTTTC
>JAHJTF010000015.1 GCA_018830045.1 Patescibacteria group bacterium
AATTTTTAGTAAGTTTTTAGCAGAAGATCTTCAACAGCTTGTTTTAGATCTGTATCTTCAACCTCAGTATGCGCAAACTGCAGAAGAAGTTGATCTAGATAAAGAGTGGCAGCAAGTTTTTGAGGAGCTCAAACGGCTTTCTACCAAAGAACAAATTACTCAGATCGCACAAGAATTAGATGAGCTAGATGGTAAAACTACTAAAACAGATCAGGAGGAACAACTCCAGGCGGATTTGTTAGAAAAAGTAAACGTAGTAGTCTCAAGATCTAAATTAAAGTAAATATTCTTGAATGCTGACTTCTGTTTTTTTTGCTTTTATTTTTTATTGCTTTTTTTGTTGCTTGACATACCCCCTGGGGGTACATTAGTATATTACTCACTATGACTAAAGATCCAGTCCTTGCTCAGCTTAAACGCATTCGTGGTCAATTGGATGGAGTCATCAAAATGTATGATGAAGAACGTGCTTGTGTAGATATTGTGCGTCAAGTTATCGCCTGTCGCAATTCTTTGGGTAGAGTAGCTAGAGATTTATTAACTAGTGAAGCCAGTTGCTGTTCTAGAGAGAAACGTCTGAAGGATTTAGATGAAATATTAAAAGAAGTTTTTAGGTATTAATAATTAGACTTGTAGCGAAATCAAGAAAGGTCAAAAAATGTCAGATGATAAACAACGTGGCGCAGTTCATTTAAGCGCTAATGATTTTGCAGCTACTCTTAATAACAAACAAGGGCTCCCTGTATTTGTAGATTTTTTTGCACAGTGGTGTGGGCCATGTAAGATGGCTGCTCCCGTGGTAGATAAGCTGGCTGATGAGTATCGCCAGAAGATAATTATTGCCAAACTTGATGTAGATGAAAACAATCAAACTGCCACTAAGTATGGCGTGATGAGTATCCCTACGGTGATTATTTTTAAAAACGGTGAAGAGGTAGATCGCACTATTGGTTTTCCAGGAGAAGCTGGTTTTGTGCAGATGATTGAAAAAAATCTTAAGGAGTAAATTATGGAACACACTCAAGTAGCCATTATTGGCTCTGGTCCAGCGGGTTACACGGCCGCGGTTTACAACGCGCGGGCCCAACTCCAGCCAATAGTATTTGCTGGTGATAAAAGTGGTGGTCAGCTAATGTGGACAACTGATGTGGAAAATTTTCCTGGTTTTTCTCAGGGGAAGCCTGGTCCTGAATTGATGATGGAAATGCGAGCGCAGGCCGAAAAGTTTGGGGCTGACATTCGTGATCAATATGTCATAAGCGTAGACTTTTCAGTTCGTCCATTTAAACTGCAAATTTATCAGAGTGAAGAAATTACGGCCGATGCGGTGATTATCGCTACGGGAGCAGAAGCTAGAATGATGGGTATTCCCGGAGAAAAAGAATTTTTAGGTCGTGGGGTGAGCACTTGCGCTGTTTGCGATGCCGCTTTTTTTAAAGATAAGGTAGTCTATGTAGCTGGTGGTGGCGACAGTGCCATGGAAGACACCCTGGCTCTCACTAAGTTTGCAAAAAAAATCACCCTTGTGCACAGGAGCGATGAGTTTCGGGCCAGTAAAATTATGCAAGAGCGAGTACTAAATAACGACAAAGTGAAGGTAATGTATAACTCACAAGTAACTGCAGTCTTGGGTGCTCAATTGGTCAATAAAATTAAGATTTCCCAAGATGGGAAAGAACAAGAGTTCCCCGCTGATGGCCTTTTTTTGGCCATTGGTCATACTCCTATGAGTAAAATTTTTATTGATCAAATCAAGCTCGATGAGCAAGGATATATCATCACTTTTGAAAGTAAAAAGTCCACCACCATGACCTCGGTTGAAGGGGTATTTGCGGCCGGAGATGTGGTGGATCGTCGCTATCGTCAAGCCATCACTGCCGCTGGCATGGGCTGTGCCGCCGCTTTGGATGCACAGCGTTGGCTAGAACAACAAGAATAATAATTTACCAGTTATGAAATTGAAAGGTACTATGGATCCTCATCAACAAGCTATTGCTCAATTAGAGCAAGTCGCATGTTTACTCAAAGATCAATATCAAGATTCAAAAAAATTTCAAGCAGTGATTAAGCAACTCAAAACTCCGGATAGAGTTATTAAAGGCGAGTTGAAAGTTACTATGGATGATGGCTTGATTCAAAAATTTAAAGCTTTTCGTTCTCAACACAATAATGCCCGCGGTCCATATAAGGGAGGGATTCGTTTTCATCCTGGAGTAACTGAAGAAGAAGTCATGGCGTTGTCTACCTGGATGACTTGGAAATGTGCGGTGACTAATATTCCCTACGGCGGCAGTAAGGGTGGAATAATTGTTGATCCCAAAAAATTGTCAGAAGCGGAACTGCAGCGACTCAGCCGGGCTTATGCCGAGTTCTTGGCTGATCATATCGGTCCTTGGGTAGATGTCCCAGCTCCTGACGTGAACACCACTCCGCAAATTATGGCCTGGATGGTAGATGCCTATGAAAAATATTTAAAAACCAATCATCAGCCCATTCAAGCAAATCCTTTAGCTACCTTTACTGGCAAGCCACTGGGTCTAGGTGGATCAGCAGGTCGAGAAGAGGCGACCGGCTTAGGCGGGTTTTTCATTTTAGAAAAATTAGTCAAAAAACTTGGTCTAAATCGTAAACAAGATATTACTATTGCTATTCAAGGTTTTGGCAATGTGGGCTATTGGTTTGCTCATCATGCTGACCAGGCTGGTTATAAAGTGGTGGCAGTATCTGATTCTAAAGGCGGAGTTTATGTTGAAAGCGGTTTAGATCCGGCAGAGACCTTGCACTGTAAGCAAAAAAAGGGCCAACTCAAAGATTGTTTGTGTGCTGATGGTAAATGTAATTTGATCAACGGTCGGATGATTACAAATAAGGAGCTACTCGAGCTAGAAGTTGATATTTTGGTTCCAGCAGCTTTGGAAAATGTCATTACTTTAGATAATGCAGCTAAAATTAGAGCTAAGGCGATTCTTGAGTTAGCCAATGGGCCAACGACTCCAGAAGCAGATCAGATTCTTTTTGACAAAGGAGTGACATTAGTCCCAGATGTGTTGGCCAATGCTGGTGGCGTGACCACTTCTTATTTTGAATGGGTACAAAATCTGCAAGGGTATTACTGGACTAAAGAAGAAGTGATTTCTAAGCTTCAACCCCTGATGGAAGATGCTTTTGCACAAATGTGGCAAATGAAGGAGAATAAACAAGTATCAGGTAGAATGGCGACCTATATGACCGCAGTCAAAAGGGTGGTTGATACCATGATACTCCGAGGGATATAATACCCATTCTTATGGCCAATAAAAAAAAGACCGATATTAAATTATCTACAGCTCTCCAAGAAGATATCAAAAAATTGATTAAGGTCGCTAAGTCCAGGGGTTACATTACTCAGGATGAAGTTCTGCATGCTTTTATTGAGCCGGAAGAGTATCTCCAGGCGCTGGACGATTTTTATGGCACGATCTTATCTAAAGGAGTGGATATTTTTGAGTCTACTACTCTAGATGATGAGGAAGATAGCAGTACTGATTTATCCCGAGAGCTGGAAGAGTTATCAGCTCTAGATGGCTCGGGTGTATCTGATCCAGTCCGGATGTACCTGAAAGAGATTGGCCGCATTCCGCTTTTAACCCGTGAAGAGGAAATTCGTTTGGCCCAACAAGTTGAATTGAGTGATGCCAAAGCTAAACAAAAATTGATTGACTCCAATCTTCGTTTGGTAGTTTCGATTGCCAAAAAATATATTGGTCGCGGCATGACCTTCTTAGATTTAATTCAGGAAGGTAACAAAGGCTTAATTCGAGCCGTTGAAAAATTTGATTGGACTAAGGGTTTTAAATTTTCTACTTATGCGACCTGGTGGATTCGCCAAGCCATTACTCGCTCTATTGCCGATCAAGCTCGGACTATCCGAATTCCAGTTCACATGGTGGAGACCATTAATAAATTAATGCGCGCTTCTCGCAGGCTCATGCAGGAGCTGGGTCGTGAGCCGACTCCAGAAGAAATCGGTGAAGTCATGGAGATGGACGCGGATAAAGTTCGCGAAATTCTTAAAGTAGCGCAAAACACAACCTCTCTTGAATCACCCGTAGGAGATAGTGACGATGACAGTACCTTGGGTGATTTTATTGAAGATGAAAAGCAGAAATCTCCTTATGAAGTCACTACCGAGCAGATGCTCAAGGAAAATGTCGAAGAAGTCCTGGGAGCTTTGTCTGATCGTGAGGCCAAAGTACTGCGGATGAGATTTGGATTAAATGACAACAAGATGATGACTTTAGAAGAAGTGGGACGCAAATTTGGCGTCACCCGTGAGCGGATTAGACAAATTGAAGCCAAAGCTTTGCGTAAACTTAAGCATCCTTCCAAACGCAAGAAACTAGAAGATTTCCTCGATTAAGGTATACTGAAGTATAGCTATTTTTAGAAGGAGCAAGCATGCAGATCTCTAGTATTAGTGCTAATGAAATTTTAGCTTCTGGCGGTTACCCCACCATAGAAGTCATAGTGACTCTTGATAATGGTGTAAGGGGAAGATCTTCAGTTCCTTACGGAGCATCGGCTGGCTCTCACGAAGCCACGGTCCTAGTAGATGGGGATGAGTCTCGTTATAACGGCAAAGGTGTCAAGCAAGCTGTAGCTAATGTGGTTGAAAAAATTTTTCCACTAATCAAAAATATTGATCCTCAAGATCAACGCGCTCTTGATCAAGCCATGATCGATTTAGATGGAACACCTAACAAAGCTAATTTGGGCGGAAATGCAATCTTGGCAGTCTCATTGGCAGTGGCTAAAGCAGTTGCTAAAACACAGGGCAAACCTTTTTATGAGTACATTCGCGACACCTATCAAACGGGCGTAGATTTTTTGGTACTCCCTCAGCCCATGGTGGTGGTGATTGAGGGTGGCAAACATGCTGATGAAACCACAGATTTACAAGAATACTGTATCTCTGCGGTCGGCAATGGCAGTGTGATGGAAAATGTCAGAAAAACTATGGAAGCCTATCACCAGCTGAGGAAGATTTTAAAGAAAAATGGGTTATCAATTAATGTCGGCAACGAAGGTGCTTTTGCCCCCAATGGTATTCCTAACAATGAAGCTCCGTTTGAGTATATTGTTCAGGCAATCATCCAAGCTGGCTACAAGCCAGGTGAAGATTTGGCAATTGCAGTGGATGCCGCCGCCAGCGAGTTTTATCAAGATGGAAAGTATAACTTGGCGGTAGAAAAAAGAATTCTGAATGCGGCTGAATTAATCGCGTACTATGAAGGTTGGTTAAAAAAATACCCCATCGTGAGTTATGAAGACATGCTGGCTGAAGATGATTGGGAAAATTGGACTAAATTAAATCAAGTGACTAAGAAGTATGGAGTAGAACATATTGGCGATGACTTGACAGCGACCAATATGGAAAGATTGCAGAAAGCCATCGACTTGGATGCGATGACGGCTATTTTAATTAAGCTCAATCAGGCCGGAACACTAACTGAAACAGTTGATACATGTATGCTAGCTAGAAAAAACAACATGGCGACTGTGACTTCGCATCGAGGCGGTGGAGAAACTAATGATACTAGCATGGTGGATTTAGCCGTGGCGGTGGGCAGTAGGTTTGTTAAAGTTGGTCCCACTCGTGGTGAAAGGGTGTGTAAATATAATCGCCTCATGGAAATCGAACGAGAGACGAGGGGCTAAATTATGTTGAAACAAAATAAAGTGATGTTAATTATCTTGGATGGCTGGGGAATAAAATATGATTATCCTGGCAATGCCATTACCCAAGCTAATACTCCCTTTTTTGATGAATTATGGACCAATTATCCTCATACTCAATTAAAAGCATCGGGAAAGGCAGTGGGTTTGCCAGTTGGGCAAATGGGAACTTCAGAGGTGAATCACTTTATTATTGGTGCCGGCAGGGTTATTTTTCAAGATTTAGTGAGAATCAACAAAGCCATTGAAGATGGTTCTTTTTTTGTCAATCAAACTCTGCATAAAACTTTTGAGCACGTCAAACAACACAATTGCGCTTTGCATGTCTGGGGATTAATTAGTGATGGCGGGGTGCATTCACATATTAAGCATGTGGTGGCCACAGTTGAGGCAGCTGCTCAAGCTGGTTTAACTAAGGTTTATGTGCACGTAGTGACTGATGGTCGCGATACATCCCCAATTAGTGGGATTAAATTTGTGGAACAATTAGAAAGTGATTTAGACAGGATTGGTGTAGGTAAAGTGGTTTCTGTAGTTGGGCGCTACTATGCCATGGATAGAGATCAGAATTTAGATCGTACAGATCAAGCCTTCAAGTTGTATACGCAGGGTCAGGGAGAAAAATTTACTAGTGCCACTCAAGCAATTCAGGCTAGCTATGATGCCGGTGTGACAGATGAGTTTATTAAACCAATAGTCGTGGGTGAGCCAGTCAAAGTGAGTGCTAATGACGCGCTTATTACTGTTAATTTTCGCAGTGACCGACCGCGGCAAATCTTGGAAAGATTTTTTGCGCGAAAACTAGAAAATTTATTAATCACGACCATGACGCAGTACTCATCTAATTATGAGGTGGAGGTGGTTTTTCCACCCACCCCCATTGATATATATTTAGGGAAAGTTATTTCTCAAGCTGGGCTGAAACAACTGCGCATTACTGAGACAGAAAAATTTAATCACATGACATTTTTCTTAAACTGTAAACACGAGGGAGCTGATCCTGGTGAAGATAGATTTATGTTTGACTCATACTCAGATATTGCGACTCATGACCAACGACCAGAAATGAGGGCTCCAGATATTGCAGAGAAGATTGTGGAAGATATCAAAACTGGAGAACACACGGTAATTTTTGCTAATATCTGTAACGCAGATATGGTGGGTCACACTGGTAATATTCCGGCCGCAATTAAAGCTTGTGAAGCCGTGGATCAAGCTTTGGCCAAAATTGTGCCAGTGGCGTTAGAGCAGGGGTTCACCGTCTTTATTACCGCCGATCATGGCAACGCAGAGCAAATGCTAAATGAAGAAACTGGAAAAATGATTACTTCTCACAGTACTGATCCAGTGCCACTAATTATGGTTTCTAATCAATATCAAAAGTTGGCACACCAAGATGGCGCGTTAATTGATTTAGCACCGACAATTTTGACAATTTTAGGATTAAAAGTTCCTCAGGAGATGGTGGGCCAGAGTTTTGTTAAGTAAACACCACAACTTATTAGTTTTTCTAATCTATTAATTTTTTCTTGAACAAATACTTAATCATTTATTAATGATGAAATGCTAGTGTAGCTGATTAGTATCAGTTACAATAAAAGGCATCTATGTCTCCAAAAAATAAAAATAAGTCAGAGATTCAAGCTTTAAGGGAAGATCTGGAAATGTATAATTCCTCGATCGGTGAATCATTATTGCAAATTACAAAGTCTATAAAATTTTTGGGCAGAGAGTTTTATAGATTTAAAGATGAGATGCTGGGATTCAAAGATGAGATGTTGGGATTCAAGCAAGAGATGCTGGGATTTAAAGATGAGATGCTGGGATTTAAAGATGAGATGTTGGGATTCAAACAAGAGATGCTGGAATTCAAAAACAAGACAGAAAGTTTTAGAAGTGAAACCATTGGTTGCTTTGCTGATGTAATGGGTGAGCTTCAAACAATTCGTGAAGAGCTAACAATTTTACCTCATCAAGTAAGCAGAAATGCAAAAAGGCTTGACGTAGTTGAATCTCACCTAGGGATAATTACACCATAATTTGGTTTCTGCTTCTTACTAGACCATGGTAAAATTAAGATTCTCTTTTATAGAGAAAGCACTTTAATATCCCCGGTAGCTCAATGGCAGAGCAGGAAGCTGTCAAATGGCAGCCCATCGCTGTAAAGTGATGCGGAAAAACAGGGTGAATTCAGGGAAACCTTCTATTAATCAAGATAATGGTAACCCTGAGCCAAGCCTTAAAAACAAGGAAGGTGCAGAGACTAGGTGATTACACCCAATCTTCGCAGCTGCGGAGCGGAGCGCCCTGCTTCCAATTTTTGGAAGATGAGATAGTCCATGCCTGATGGAAACATTAGGATTACATGTAACTTCAAGGCTGTAGGTTCAAATCCTATCCGGGGAGCCAAGCTTGACGTTCGGCATAATTTAAGATTGTGTCGAAGGGTTTTATCGCATCATATCGGACTATTTTATCTTCTACCCTAAGGTTCGATAGTACGAGCTTGATTAACTGCCTTCTTTCTTCAACTTCCGAACTCTTGAATAACTCATAGGCTCGATTTGCCAGTTCCAGTAGGTATTTAGCCGTGATGTAGTAGTTATCCTCGGCTTCTTGTAGCATACCTAACCGAGTAGCTATATCAGCCTTTTGTTCGTGGAATGATTGAAAGAATTTGTCATACTCATCGTCAGTAATACGCCCTTTGAGTTTATCGAGATAAAGATTGTCCATCATTTTGGTCAAAGTCTTATTATCGTCATTTAGTTTATCTAGCTGTTTGTTGTGAAAATCCATTTTGTCTTGATGAAGATTGCTTAGATTTCCAACTACTTTTTCAAGCACCCAATCGGGGATTTGTAACCGCTTAAATACATCGCCTATTTGTTCGGTAATTGTTTCCTCTCGTAGCCAGTCAGCCCCGTGCTTGCCGTTGTATTGAGTGCAATGATAGTAGACGTGTCCTTTGTGCTTTTCTGGGGTCACAGCAAGCCCACAATGACCGCATCGCAGTAATCCTCGATAGATGTAGGGTTTGCCTGCGTACTTAAACGGCTTCTTATTAAAGCTAGCTTTTACTTGCTGTACTTGGTTAAATAGTTCTTTAGTAATAATTGGGGGATATTTATGTTTATATTGTTTTTTATTCCAAGTCATAACCCCGTAGTAGAAGTGGTCTTTTAGTATTTTATCGGTCATACCTTTTGACCAGTCAACACCATACTCGGATTTTATCTTTTGTCGTAGTAATTCCATTGAAAAACTACTAGTTGCGTACCATTCGTAGGCTTTATGAACTACTTTTGAAGCAAAGTCGTCAACTACTATTTCTGTTTTGTCTTTACTTATTGGTTCTCGTTTATAACCGTAAGAAGGACGGGCTGGATAAGTACCCATTCTAAGCATTTGTTCTTGGGCTCGTTTTACGTTGTCGCTAATTGCGTCAGAATAATACTTAGCTAACCCAAGGCTAATACTGAAATTAAACTTCTCGACTGCGGATAACTGGCTATTGATGACCTGTCCGTCTGAAACGAAATGAAGCTCTACTTCATCTTTTAATGCCCTCTCGTAAAGTATGGCTACCCGTTTATCAAAGACATTTCTTGATAGTCGGTCTACTTTGTCAAAGCAAACAGCAACTTTTTCTTTTTGTTCTAAGATGAAGTCAAGAATGTTGTCGAAGTCATTACGCTTGGTCTTATATGCACTTTCGTCGTAGCTAAACTTTTTAAGTATTTCAAAGCCTTTATTTTGACCATATTTTTCCATCCTAGCCATTTGAGCTGGTAAGGAATTTCCAGCATCAACTTGGGAAGGGTCACTTACTCGTGCTACGTATATGCTTTTCATTTAAGTACAGACCAATTATTCAAAAAGTAGTTCATCTCGTGGTCTAAAGTTCCAAGATAAACACTATTGTTGCGTAGTTTAATGTTTATGCGATAACGTAAACCGTGTCCTACTTCTAGTACCGCTTTGTCGTGAACTTTCTTTTCAATTTCAAAATAGGGAAGGATAAGAAAATTGGTCTTTTTCTCGCTATAAAGTACAAAGATATAAAAAGTGCTTCCGCTATTATGTCTTTCAAAAGAAACTTTTCTAACGTCGAAAACATAAGTGTTGAATTTATTAAGCCGTGCCGTTTTTACTTGTACTCCATACAATCTGCTTTCTTTAGTTGCTACGATGTCTAATCCTGTGTCTACACTCATAATGCTTGCATTAAAACCTCTAAAAAGTAGCTCGCTACATACTAGATATTCGCCTGCTTTACCTATGTACCCACTCTCTACGGCTAGTTTTTCTACTAGCTCTTGGTCTTCTTCTGGCTCCTTAACTATTTCAGGTTTAGTCGGATTTATGTCGTAAGTAGAGGGTGCGGTTTTAATAAAATCTGAAAGATTACCATTATTCTTAATGTCCATTACTATTTGAGCGTTCATTGAAGCGTCAGGCGTAGCACCTTCCGTTTCCAAGACACCTTTTTCAAGTGCAAGGCGAGTGATTTCTTTGTAGTGAAGCGGTTTATTTGCTTCCCTAAGAATTGCTATAGCTGATGTCTTAAATTTGTTCATTTTTTATTCTTTGCAATTTCCAAATACCGCTGACTTATTTGTTTCTCTATTAAAACCAAGGAACTTGGATTATCCCACTCTTGGTGAGCCTGTTTTGAAAGTCTAGATATTTCTGTATGTAATTTGTTTGAAGCGTCATATTTGGGTATGTAGATAGGTGGTCGCACTTTGAACGTGCGGAAGTCTGATGAGTTAGTAATAAATTTAACGACTATTGGTGCGTTTAATATGCCTGCAATGTAGTGTGCCTCATCAAGAGTAATTAACTCTCCATCTTCGCCTTCACAAATTGTAGGAGCGTGGTTTTGAAATAAAGCCCTCTTCGGCTTGTTATCCCATTCAACGTTTACTTCTGGAACTACTGACGATAGCCACTTTGTGTTGTCTCGATAGCCGACGTGTATGTTGTGGAAACTATACCTTCCAACTCGTGCCAATGCATAAAACTCTTGGTTCTTTTTTCCAATAATCTTTGCGTTATATTCAGTTTGGGCTTGTAATAATGCCTTATGTTGTAACAAGTATTTAGTTAGTAAAGGAGCTTCTTTCTGCAAAGCCTCTAGGGATAGAGGTAGTCTTGTGTCTTCATTCGTATATGGGAATGGGACAACAAACTGATTATCGATATTCAAATGATACTTTTCAATATCAACACCCTTTACCAAAGGATGTAGATATTTTTTTTCTAATAGGACTGTTTGTTGGGGAACGTTGTATTTAGATTTTGTGTTTTGAAAGTTTTTTAGATACATCAAACCCTCTGGTGCTTTTATGTCTAGCTGGGGTATTAAAAGAAAAAGTTCTTGGGGATAAAATTCAATTCCTTCTCTACCGATATAATGACAATTTCCAGATATAGCAACAAACTCTTCTAATTCATCTCTATCGACAGCATAGGAGAGTGTGGAGTTAGACTTATCTGTTTGACCTGCAACAATCTTTTCTCGTTTGAAATTACTTAAAACATCTTTGAATTTTTCGTTCTTGTTTATCTCAGCCATATCTACTCTTGATGTTTTTATATACCTATCAACGTCTATTCCGTCAAAATAATTAACATTATCTCCTTTATATAGATAAGATAAAAACCTATGCTGAACTGGCTTAAATGGATGCCCCGACTTTGTCCAGTCGATTAGCTTTTGAAGATAAAGTCTTTTTTCCATTTTTTGAATATAAAATTCTCGAAAGCCTTCATAAGTTTGTTGGAAAATAAGGTTTTCAGGCATTAAAAATGCTAGAACACCGTTTTCAGAAAGCCAGTTTTCAGCAGAAACATTAGAAATGAGAGCACAAATGTTTAGATTTATACCCCCTGTAATTCTATCCCCAGAGAAGAGATGTCTTGAAATACAAAGAGATTTTATTCTTTCTCGATAGCCAGCAGGTAGATTTTTCCAATCTATCCAAGGCGGGTTGCCGACTATTAAATCGAACCGTCCAAGATTAGCAGTCGTAAGAAAATTGGTAACTATCCTTGCCCATATTCCATTCCACCCGTTTCTCTCTAACTCTACAAATTTATTTGCTAAAGCCTCGATATGCTCAATTACAGCAGGTTTTAAGTCATTCGGGTCTGTTAGCTTCGTTATTTTCTCAACTATAGTTTTGACGTTTTGAGCCTTAATATCAGTTTCTATATTGTTCATTACTTTTGCAAAGTCGGGCTCGTGAGCAACGAAACTAAGGGGAAGAATAATATCTATATAACCCTTGATAGTTTTTATTTGATATTTTAGGCAGTCAACGTCAGAAATCGTAATCTTTTCAGGTACATAGGAGGCATCACCTAAAAATACAGGTATTTGCAATTGGTCTTTTGTTGAGATTAAGTGGGCTATATTAACAAAGTAATTGACACGGGCTGTTAAAACTGCGAGAGGGTTAAGGTCTATAGCTTTAACTCTACTCAAAACGTCTGCAAGTTTATCCTCATTATTCGAATGTTTTTCTTCTAAAATTCTTTGTATTAGATTTGTAACGAATGTGCCAGAGCCAGCACAAGGGTCTAAACCTCGCCATTTTTTGCTTGGAAGATAACTTAGTGCTTCTGTAATTAAGTTATCAGCCAACCAAGGAGGCGTATAAAATTCACCTAGACTGTGCCTAACCTTAGAGGGGATAATATGCTCATATAACTGCTTGAATAAATCACGGGTTTGAGCATATTCTTGTAGTAAAACTTTATCTTCATATTTTGACAAAATCTCAATAGCACGTTTAATGAGCTGAAAGAATGAATTATTCCATTGATTATCGCTACAGTACCAAGAGAAAAAATCTCCTTCAAGCAAATTAAGAATCCCAGCTTGTCTAAAAATATCCCCATCTTCCAATAATTGAAGTTGATACCGTATTGTATTACTGTCGTACGTTGCTAAATCATTAAATTTGATTGAGCTTTTATTAAAATGGATGCTGTTTACCACTTTATAGGCAATGAGCTTAACAATTATTGCGTATGTGGTTTGAAGCGAGTAGAGCATCATATACTCATCCTCGTTGCTTCTTACTTCAAGGTTTAATACTTTGCCCAGTTCTATTTTTCTTTCCTCTATTGTTTTTTGTTTTGTTTCATCGTCGTGGGCTAGCTTAAAAAGCTCTTTCCATTCTTGATAGAGCATCGTTGTTTTATCTGTGGGCTCATTGACCAATGCTTTATAGAATGAATTACCTAATTGTTGATACAAACTGTTATCAAAAGGCTCACAAAAATCACGTATTAAGTTTTCTGGGGTTAAAGATACTTGTTCAAGTGCTAATACTGCTCGCACTATTCTATCGAGTGTTTCACGGCTCAATTTAGACCAAGCCTCAATTTGAATTTCACCGTTTTCAATCCTTACAAAAGTTGAAATAAGTCCGTCTGTTACTAAACCTAGGTAGTCTTGCTGTGAATTTTTTGTTAGTGCATTTAGATAATCAGTAATTTGACCTGTGGCTTTATCTTTATCAAATTGTGTTTTAAGTTTGGAAGGATGCTTAAATTCAATGATGAAAGCTCCGTATTTACTATCTATGCGACCCTTTGAAATTCTTCTTTCTGTATCAAGTGCTCTTTCTTTAATAGGAAATACCTGCTGGTTAAAATTCTTTTGAATGAAACTAAAAAGACTTATTTCAAATGCACTTACTACGGTTGCTTCATTCTCTGCTGAATGACAAATTCGGTTAATGTTTAGAGCAAGTGACGCAAGCTCTTTGTCTAAGTCCGATGAGTTTTTTAACTGTAAGTATGTATTAGTTATGTTAGCCATATGTGGTTTTTATTTTTTAGGTCGATTATCGATAAAATTTGTTAAATCCTCTTTGCTTATTCTGTATTGTTTGCCAGCCTTAAATGAACGAAGTTTCCCTGATTTTATCCATCTATAAACAGTTAAATATGCAACCTTTAATGTTATAGAGACCTCTTCGATAGAGTAATACTGTTCTTGTGTCATATTAGTTTAGTTATATTTATCATTATTTAACATTGTACCTTGAAAATCAACTAGTTTTAATGGCTCAAAACGGGTCAAGTGTTCTCGGACTATCCCAAGTGGACTTCTGGTGGTTGGGAGCTTAATTGTTTTCGCTTCTGCTATTAGTCTGTACCAACTTCTTTGACCATATTTACTAAACATATTTCTAAGCTCACGAGGGGTTGTGCTATCAAAAGCCTGTTTTAGTCCGTAGAGTTGTATCGTCTTCCGTATTCCCATATTGGGGTTATTGATTACAAGGTCGGCTAGTAACGACTTAGGGCTTGTTGGTTTGTAGTCGAATAGAGGCAAGCGTTTGCTTTCAAGTTCATCTAGGTAATGAAGCAAGACCTGTTGAGCGATTGTGGGGTTAAAAAGGTTTTTTAAGGTCAATTCAGATTGAATACCCAGAGTACGGAATAGCTGTCCTATTTTTTGGCGTTTGTTTAGTCGTACTTCCATACGCATTACCTCTAGTCGTTTTCTTTCTTTGAAAGTTTCAAAAAGATTGAGCTGTAACGCATTATCGTTCTCTATTGCCCGCTTCTCGCTTTTCTCAGCCATTTCAAGGTCTTTCAGCTTGTCATAAAAGGCAACTTCATAAGAGTTACTATGCCATTTATAACTATGACCGTCGTTGCGGTAATCGGTTTGGTTTATATCAAGTGAAAGCGAGATGTTAGCTTCTTTAATTTTGCTTATGAGGTAATGAGGTGTCGTACCATCAGTTAACGGGATATTTTTTGAATAATGGATAGCGGAAACAGGGGCATTTTCTAATACTTTAGTAAAAATCATTACGCCCATTTCTTTTAGTCTGGATTTAAGTAGGGTGGTAACAGGGTCAAAGTCGCTAAGCGTAAGCTCATCAAAGTTATTTCCAAAAAGGAGCTTTGGTAAAGATAGCTCTATTTTTAGACTGGCTTCTCGTCTGCCAGTATGGTTATAGCGATTTGTGAGGGTTAATCTGGGTTTGTAGAAGCCGTTTTTTAATTCTGTTTTCGTTGGGTTTTGTTTCGCTGGTATATACCCACGACCACCTAAAGACGAGTTTTCGTCCAAAATGAGCCTTGCCGATGGTTCAAACCTATCTGGTTCGTTTATAAAATACATACCTTTACTTAGTGTTAAAACTATTGTGTCCAACATACATTTTCGTTACATCTTCAAATTTAGAAATAATTACTTTTTCGATTTCTTCCGCAACCTCTCGGTTAATCGGATGAAATATATTGAAATTACCCCGAGTAGGGTAGGTCAACCGATACCCACCTTGCGGTCTGGTATAGATACCGATTGACCCAAAATAAAAGCTGTTATCGTAAACGAAGCTCGCAAAACCTACTAAGCCCTCGTTTGCTTTGATTGGTGTTACCTGTACTTCGCTTATTGTTGCTTTCATATTTTCCCGTTAGGTTGGTTTTCAATTAACAACTCGCTTACGTAATCCTCTAATTCTTTGTCTGTCCACTCTTCAAGAGAAACCCAACCGTACATAAGCAAATCTTCTAGCATATCTGTATTGCGAGCGTGGCAAATATCGCTAATCTTATCGTTGATAATGATTTGATAAGCCTGCTCTCGGCTTACCATTTTTCCAAATGCTTTGATTTTCATAATTTTTTCTGCAACCTTTTTGCTTCAATACCTCGCTTAATGGCTTCTGATAATCGTTTTCTATACATTTGCTCAAAGACTTCTTTGAGTTTTTCGACCAACCATTTATCTAGTTCATCCATTGGTTTTTGAACTTGCATTTTTTAACACCTCCCTTCTGTTTTTATTCTTTCTGTCAATCTTTATGAGCAACGAAAAAAACTCAGTCAATTTGCTGAGTTCTTCTGAGGAAAGGGTGTATCCCTGTTTACTCGTCATTACATTTTCGGTACTCATTACCGATAGGATATAAAACAGAGAGGTAGCTACTCGTAGCTAATTATTTAGGCAGGAATTTGGGGTTAAACTGAACTGTGGTGAAGGGTTTTGATATAAAAAAATCTTTGACTTGTGTTTCTATCGCTACCTTATCGTTAATTGAGCGTACGGCGTTGTATATTTGTCTTGGCTTGTAGTCATCAGGATTATTTCTGTAAGTTTCTACAATTTCATCCCAAGACCATTTACGCTTCATATTATTTAGGTTTTTAAGCACTATACGGCAAACTATTTCCAGTTTGGTATTAAGGGGTATCTCTATTTGCTTGCCTAGAAACGTAATAACGCCAGTATTTATGTCGTATTGAGGGGCGAGCATTCCTTTATAAAGATTTAGTTGCTGTTCTAATACCTGAATTTGAAGCTCGGTCATATATGCTTCTCGTGCTTCTAGTTCTAATTCTCGCTGAGTTTTCTTTATTGTTACTGGCGGGTCATATCTTTCAAAGCTAGTTATATCGAGTTGTGGCGGTTCGTATATGGGAATTTCTGGTAGCTGGAAATCCTTAATAAAATCTAAATTAGGTAGTTTGAAAGATGAGGCAATAGAACTTATTGATTTGGCAAAACTAGCAGTTTCGGCAATAGTGTTAGCAATTTTTGTAAACTGCTCAGCATTAGCTTTTATAATAGGTTCAAAAATCTTTACCCGTTCTTCAACCGAGAGTAGGCTTATTTGACCAAGTGTTAATTTTTTGTCTGATAGTTTTGGCATAATTCATTACGTTTTCAAAAAGGGATTTATTGCATCTCCTCGACCATTTTCTTAATTTTTTCTATTCTTGGTTGACTGTCTTTCCCACTTTCGGCAATTTCACCCTTTAGTGCCTTCATTTTTTGCTCAATCTGGTTAGGGGTAATATCCTGCCTAGTTTTGTCGATAACAAAGTGCATAAATCTAGTCAATAAAGGTTTGTCTGCTTCTAGTCTAATCTTTGTGATTGCGTCTAACTTGACTACATCATCAAGAAGTAAAGTAAGTGCCGCCTGAATGACTTTTAAGTTTTCGGACAATATCTTTGCATTTTCGATATAGTGGTCTGCTTGCATTTGACCAGTTGTATAAATTTGCCTCAGGTGTAAATACCAGTCGTTTGCACTTTCTAGGTCATCGTTAATTCTTCTTATATCGTAATTTAACTTGTAAAGGTCGTTAATAAGTTTTATGTCGTGGAGTTCCTCGTAATAGTCCCGTCTTATTGGTAGGGGTCTCATTATTGAGGCGTAGACGTTTCCCGAGTTTATTGTTGACCTGAATGCTGGTAGTAGATAAATGTTGTCGTGAACAATAGTACCTAGCTCATCAAAGAAGATTTCCATTGATACTAATGCGTTGAAATGTTTAACCTGTCTCTGGTAGTACTTTTCAAGAATTTCACCAACACGAAGGAAGAGAAAGGCAAAGAAAGCACCTGCAAACGAAGCCACAACACTTTTCATAAAATCGGCATCGTTTGATTTGAAGGCTAGCGAATAAAGACTTGATAGCCAAAAAATAATGAAACTCGAAATTACCAGCACGATAATAATTGCTAGGTAGTTCACGATTTTTTGTCTATTTAACAGCCACTTTTTGTTAGTTTTTTTCATAGCGATTTAGGTTGTGATAATCTCGGCTTGGTCTAACAAGTTCATAGCAAGACTACTTAGCGATAGATATTCATATGCTCTTTGCGGGTCATCAATTTTAGCGTCAGACGTATGGCTTTTCTCATTCCTGAACATATCGATTGCCATTGTTAGGAACTTTACGCCTTCGTTAAAGTCGTGGTCTACGTTTTGAGCGACAGCACCTTTGATATGTAGCTTGGTATTTCCAAAAGCCTTTGAGCCTGTTTCGTGTCCAGTTAGAACCCTTAGCCTATCCCTAACAACCTTAAAGCCCTTTTCAACGGCTTCGGGGTATTCCTCTTTTTCAAATAGACTATGACATTTATTGTAGATTTCTTGATGCAATACAGATAAGTCTGGTGTCGATTGAGGTTTACGTTTTGTTGAGGTTTTGCCAGTAAAATCTTGGTATTCAGGTTCAGATTGAATTTGAGTAAAGTATTCGACAAAAGCAGGAAGGAGTTCAATGCGATAAGTGCCATCGTTAGTTTCTGGCTCAGGCTGATATACAAAAGGGTCATCGACAATTTCTATTGTTTGAAACCTGCTTGGCACTTGTAAGACCTTTAATACTTTTAGGTCATTTTCCAGCTTGGCAAATAGCTGTTGTAATTCAATGCCAGTATATTTGCGATTAAGGTCGTTTGTGGGGTCTATTATCAATGGTTGTCCTGACGGTGCGAGGACACTTGCATCTTCTATGGCATCGAGCAGGAAATATAGTTTTTGTTTGCCGTTCATCATATATTCATTACATTTTCAATACTTATGTTTGTTTATCATATTTTATCAGTTTTTGTTAGAATAATGCTAGCTATGGACAATCCAAAAACTAAAAACTTTGCGACTATTTCGGAAGAGGAGAGAAATAACTTTAATGCTACTGTTGGTCGTTATCCAGAAGAAATGAAATACGCCGACAAACTTCTTTATCTTTATGAGAACTTAGCCAGTCATTTGCACGAATACCCAAGAGATTTAACGCCTGTACTTCAAATGTATTGGACTTGTTTTAGAGGTTTTCTAATAAGCAGTCAGTTAATGTTTCACGCCCATTTGCCAGAAGCCTACGCAATTATAAGTAGGTCTGCGGAAGCAGTAGCCTCGGCTCGTAAAATGTCTATGAACCCAGAGAAAGTACCAGAGTGGATAAAGGCTGAAAAAGAAACCTCAAAGCCGTTTAGACGCATATTAGGGAAACTATTCCCAGAGGAAGACAAAGTGGTATACCCAGAGATATTTAATATCTATGAGTTAATGTCAGAGTATGGAAGACACCCGAGTTTTAAGAGCACGATATTTTTTAGTGGATTGGGTAGAATGAAAACAGAAAATAAGGTAGATTTTACTTACTGTGATATTGAAGACGAACTAAATCTTAGAAGATGTCTAAACTATCAAATCTACGCCTACTTAAAGTTTTTGTCTGCATTTAGAGAGATATTCAAAAAGCATTTAGCTAAAGGGTGGGTCAAAGAGTTTGAGCAAACCGAAAGTGAATATCGGACATATAAAGAAACGCTAAGAGGCGTATTCCAAAGCGGGTAAATTAAAGGTATCGAATACTGTTTGGATATTCTGTAAACTAAATCCAAACTCTATCTCTCGGTTCTTAAATGCGTTTACCAAGGGGAGCGATTTTTTATAAAAAAATTTAGAATAATATAGCATTAACCGGTATATTGACACTCATGGTACGATCAATTTGTATTACAAAAATTGAGGAAAAAATGAAAATTAAACTTACCGAGCTTGAAGAACTATCAAAAAAAGCACTCAAAAAGTATGGTTACACAGAACAAGAATCAGAAGTAATTTTGGATATGCTAATGTATGCCCAACTTCGTGGCAACAATCAAGGGATAGTCAAGTTGATTGGCAGAGGAATTCCTAAACACGAGAAAGCAAAAACACCCACTATCGAAAAAGAAACTCCTACCACAGCTTTGATCAATGCCAACTTAACTATGGAAGCTATTGCCATGGATCAAGCAGTAGAAATGGTGATTAAAAAAGCCAAACTCATGGGTATAGCGATTGTTGGTACTCACAATGGTGCTGGATCCTCTGGAGCTATCGGCTATTGGTCAAGGAAAGTCGCAGATGCCGGATTAATTGGTATAACTATGTCCAGTTATCCGATTGGCAGTGTTCCACCCCATGGGTCTTATGAACCATTGTTTTGTACTAACCCTATTGCTTGGGGTATTCCTACAAAAGATGAACCAATTGTGTTGGATATGGCGTCAGCCTCAATCGCATACTACGGTTTAGTAGAGGCTAAGACAGAGGGGAGAAAGTTATTGGCAAAACTAGGCTACGATAAGAATGGAAACGAAACCAATGACCCAGGTGAAATTATGGAAGGTGCTACCAAACCATTTGATCATGGATTCAAGGGAGCTGGATTAGCAATGATGGTACAGATTATTGGAGGTGCTTTGGTTGGTGCAGACTTTCTTAATGGTAGTGACAACGATGGCAATGTGATTATTGCTATCAATCCAGAATCACTTGCAGGGACTGATAGGTTTTTTAATGAAGTAACTAAGATGATCAGGGCAACTAAAGGTGCTAAGAGACTTGAAGGCGTTAACGAGATATTTGTTCCAGGAGAAAGAGGAGACAAAACAAGAGCGGAGATATTGAAATCTGGAGAGATAGAAGTTGGAGACAACCTCTACTCGGAGCTAAGAAAGGTAGCGAGTCAAGCATAGTTACTAAGATTTTGCTATCTATTTATCCGATAATAAATTTCCTCACTTTTTCCCTCTTGAAAAAATTAGCTCGTGTAGTGACCTGTTGGGGGAGCTCAATAAGATAAACAAGTCCTAACATAGTCTAATCCGGGGAGCGAATGATAAAAAGACCTATAAATAGGTCTTTTTTATTATGATATACTTTTAAATATAAGGAGAAACTATGAATTTAAAAAATAAAACTGTAGTAATCACTGGTGGATCAGAAGGACTTGGATTTTCATTAGCAAAAAAGTTCTCAAGTTTAGGAGCTAATATCCACATCATTTCTAGAAATAAAAATAAGCTAGATAAAGCTGTTGAATCTATTGGGCTAAATATAATTGGTCACATGGCTGATGTGAGTAATACTAGTGATATTGAAAGAATAACTAGTGAGATTGGTGAAGTTGATGTGTTGATTAACAATGCAGGTGTTTGGATTGAGGGTTTAATAACTGACAATTCTGTAGAAGAAATTTCGACAGCAATAGACATTAATTTGAAAGGTGTAATCTATACAACTAAAGCATTTTTATCAAAACTATTAGAAGCAAATGAAGCTCATGTGTTAAACATTATCTCTACATCTGGCTTTAAAGGGAGAGCTAATCAATCTGTTTATGCTGCTGCAAAATTTGGGGTATCGGGGTTTACTCAGGCACTAGAAGAAGATTTAATTGATACAAATGTGAAGGTAAGCGGTTTTTATCCTGGTGGAATGAATACAACCTTATTTCAGAAAGCAGGTTCATCTAAAGGTGGATCAGATTGGATGGATACAGATAAAGTAGCTGAGCTTATTGCTTTTATGATTGAGCAGGATGCAACCATGGTCATAGATCATGTAGTTTTGAATAAAAGAAAAACAAAGACTTCAAACTAAACAACAAGTCCTAATATAGTCTAATCCGGCGAGTTTTAGTCTCATAATGTTGATACTTGGCTCATTTTTTTGTATAATACTACGATGAGTATTGAGCGGAAATTTTCTATAATTAGACAAGAGTATGGATATGCTGGCATTCAAGCCTCTGGTGTGACTACGGACGGTGAGTTGATCATGAGCAATTCTCCCCAAGACCTTAAGGTGACTAAGGGATTGACTAGAGTAATTAAAAATCCTCCAGTGTTAGCGTTAAGTAGAAACGGCCCTTTTTAAATTAAGTAGAAATGTCCCCTTTGGGTTTTCTACTTAGTATTGTTAAACGGCTCCCATGGGCTTGTAGAAGCAACTGATTTCTTCCAATTCTTCAGCACTAGATTCCCATGGATTTCTTTTTTGTTTAATTAGTATAGCATCGACTAACTGATTTAATTGTTTGCTGCTTGTTTCTCTGGTATCGGGTAATTTCTTGATCATTGTGTATTCAAGTGCTTGATCCTTGCTGTCCCAGAGCGTGATTGAACCATCATGTCTTTCTCTAACAGTAACAACTGTCTTTCTCAGGGTGTAGGCCGACCTCTTGGTTTTAATTTGAAAAATAGTGTTTTGATATTGGAGCATTAAGTTTTTAGAAATAACTCTTTTTTCTTTGATACAAAGTATCTTTTTTAGATCAATATTTCCCCCAAGTTTTCTGTGCATATTGACGCCGGATCTTGGTTTGATGCTAAATTTTTGAGCAAACTGTTTAGTAAATTTTGGTAAAAACATGACCCACCCCCTTTCAAGTGTCGTTATTTTAACTTAGAAACTTGTCTTAGTTTAAAGGGGGCGGGTCACTTCTACCTCAAAAGAGCTTCCGCTTTCAGGCAACTTGTCAATTGAGCGAAATGCTATTTCTTTGCATGAACCTGCTCCATAAATATTGCCAGTCGGCAAATGTGCAACAGCCCTAGTACTCCATCCTCGTAATTTTGCCCCAGTATATTGTTAAAGAGCTTAACTAAGTTTAAATTTCTCCCTTGCTTTCTCTCTGGTAAATTGCCAGTTGATTTTACACTTATCCTGGTTTCTCTTTTTTACACAGGCTGCTACTTCTGATTGCATGGTATGAAAATCAGGTATGCGCCTGTTCAGGCATTGTTGTTCAAGCGAGTGGATTTCAATTTCCGCCCCTGACTTTACCGTCCCCTAAAACCTAAAATAGAAAACATTGTCTTAACAAGCTAAACTCAAATTAGAATTGCCGAATTGCATACTAAGGCCTAAGATGTGGATAAATGCTCAGATTGCGTACCACAAAAACAGGTTCAGGAAATACTGCTGTCCAGGTCATTGAAAGAGGAGGCCACAGGATAAAGGTAGTAAAGCATATTGGGACAGCTGGTGATGACACTAAATTGCGGGAGCTTTTAGAAAAAGGTCAAAGATATATTATGCAGGCTACAAGTACACCTCCTCTTTTCCCCGAGATGTTTAATGCTAAAAAAGATCAGGCAGTGAGTGTTGATGATCTTGAATTTACCAATACCTACCACAGCTTTGCCTATGAATTTCTCTCATATTTTTACGGGTTGCTTGGTTTTGGTTCAATCGACAATGATAGTTCAGAGGAAGCTAAATTACTAGCATTTCAGTTAGAACTTCTTAAAAATCATATAACCGGATGTTTAAGCATACCCAGCAATGGTATTTGACTTATATCTAATTTTATTTCTGGTTCTCTATTAAACAACCTAGGTTTAGGAATTTGAAGATTAGACTCTAGTAAATCAAAAATTGTTAAATCAACATTTTCATCAAATTTACGGGCAAAAAATGCATTACTTGCCAATAGAAAAGGAAAATCTTTGGTTATAAAGGTTTTCGGACGTAGTTTGATTTTTCCGCTTGCGATTAGAGATTTAGTACTATTTGCTGTAGGGTTTTTCGAGTAAAGCCTGGAATCCACATCTGGTATCCATACAATTGCTCTTCTATCATCATTTATGATTTTTCCTGTGTAATGGGTATTCATTAAGACTGTCTGAAAGAATCCCTCATCTGGTATAAGAGTATTCCTATAGAACTTTCTAAATCTTGCTATCTTAGGACTTGAGGAAATAAATTCGCAGCAATCTCTACTCAGGATCTTCCACTGACCCCCAATGTAGGGTGTTATATTTGGAAGAAAGACTCTTTTAAATGGAGTACCTAAAAAACCATTATTTGATTCACAAAAATAATTGTTGATGCGATTTAAGGTATTGGGGCGCATCTTTACTTGATCAGCAATTTGTATAAAGTTTTTTCCCTTATTCTGTCTAAGAAAATCTTTAATAGCTGATTGTGGCTTTAGAGGGAAATCCTGCCCACTAAGGTTGATAAAAAAATCCCATTTAGTACTTATCTTTAATAACTTTCTGATGCCTCTTAATTCAACATCAACCATACTATATCCACCCCAAACTACATTCTGACTATTTAACAGTTGAGAGTTAGGAAAATCTTCTAAAAAATTCGATACTTGTTTATATAGATCTCTACCAGCTCGCTTGTCCACATGCACCAAGTAATGATTTTTAGGGTCATAAATTGCCTTAAAAAGTCTTTTGAGCTGGTTAAGATACCTGTGTACCATGATAAAGTATGCAATCATATGATATTCATAAAATATTAAGAAAATAGACCAAGACTTGAACTAGGTGAGTAATAGTTTCTTTAGCAGTTAATTAAAGGAGTTAAGCTTTGAGTTAGAACAACTATTAAATCTTCTTGTTCATAACTATATACTATTTAGATCTAATTAGATAGGTTTGTAAGTTCGCAATGGAATCCGCGCAGTAACCCAACTCAGGTAGAATGCGCAGATGTCAAAAAATCATAATAAACTAACTCCTCTAGAACGAGAAAAAATAGCTGTTTGGTTAGCTCAAAATAAGAGTAAGCGAGAAATAGCTCGAAGATTGAGTCGTAGTGATAGTACCATTAGAGATGAGATTGAAAGAAATAGTTTTGGTGATTACTATGTGGCTGTTCATGCTCAGGCTAGAGCTGAAAAACGTGTAGTAAAAGCTCGCAGGCGTCATCCTCTCAAAAACAAATCAGTGTATAAATATGTGTTAAAGAAACTCAGGGGTGGCTGGAGTCCAGAGCAAATTTCAGGAAGACTAAAACTCAAACACCTAGGTAATAATTTTTGGCATCTTCATCACGAGACAATTTACAGATTTATCTATGCTAAAGAAAATAAACATAAAATGCTCTGGGAGTACCTCCCAAGGAAACAAAAGAAGAGAAAGGAAAAGTATGGCAGAAAAGTCCAAAAATCTAGAATACCAGATAGAGTTAGCATTCATGATCGACCCGAGGAAGTAGAAAGTCGAGAAGTCTTTGGTCACTGGGAAGGTGACTCAATTGAAGGCAAAAATCATCAGGGTGGCATCCACACTGAAGTGGAAAGAAAAACCAGATTTATGTTAGCTGGGTTTGTTAGAGATTTAACATTCCAACCTACTTCGCAGATCCATACTCTAGCTGGCAGCGAGGGACTAATGAAAACAGTAATGGACTTATCAGAAGATACTTGCCAAAGAAAACTAACTTTTTAAAATACAAACAATGGGAGCTTGATGATATGATTAA
The DNA here is from genome assembly GCA_018830045.1 of Patescibacteria group bacterium. Classification (GTDB taxonomy): domain Bacteria; phylum Patescibacteriota; class Microgenomatia; order UBA1400; family PJMF01; genus JABBGTR01. Next base: position 24,554 of record JAHJTF010000015.1, read on the forward strand.
TGAAATTAATAACCGACCTAGAAAATGCTTGGGTTTTAGAACCCCTCAAGAAGCATTCGATGAAGAATTAAAAAGTACTAGTGCGCGGATTCCAAGTCGAATGTAGGTCTGTTATAGTAGTTTTACTATGAAAAAATATTTCCGCTCTCCTTTAGCTTGGGCTTTACTTTTAGCTCTGGGCACTGTTCTTTTTACTTCTATTGCCAGCCAGAGCAGTAGTTTGTTTGATACCGGGCGAATGATGGGTGAGAAAATAGCCATCAGTATGATGGATGACGCGGCGGGTGGCGCGGTGGGTGGCGCGGTGGGTGGCGCGGTTGGTGAAATGGTGCGCGGAATGGGTAGAGGTTTTATGCCCCCATTCCCAAGCAATGATGCTTTAAACGTTAATGAGCGTTTATATTCAAAATATGCTAACTATAGTTTAGTTGTTAATGATGTGAGTCAGTATATGCAGCAACTGCGAGAATATGTATTAAGCGTTGAGGGTCGAGTTCTAAGCTCCAGCATTAGTTCTGATCAAAAATATCAATCTGGGTACATGTACGCCAAAATCCCAGTAGTTAAATTTGAAGAAAGTAATACTCGAGTTGCTAATGGTGTTAAGCAAATATTTAGCCAAGATATTAACGCTGATGATCAAACTGGGCAATATGTTTCACTCAAAGAGAGAATTGATGAGCTAGATCAGCAAAAAAAAGAAAAAGAAATTGAGTTGAAAACAGCCACAACAGATTTGGAGAAAACCCAAATTAAATATCAGATCGATAGACTTGAGGCGCAAATTAAGCAGCTCCAGTCTCAACAGGGGAGCCTTGAGGAGCAAGTTGAGTACTCAACTCTTAACGTGACAGTGGCAAGTGATAAGCGTTTTTTCAACCCTCAGGCCCAACCAGAATCTTTGCGAGAAGAGTTAGAACGAGCTTGGGAATCAGTCAAAGAAATCATAATTGTTGTTGCTCGCTTGTCAGTTTGGGTAGTTGTTTATAGCTTACTTTGGCTACCCTTAGTTTGGCTTTTAAAGTTTATAACAAGCAGGTTGGGTAGCAAAAATCAATAGTAATAAAGTTGAACTTTTGAGCTTAAGCGAAAAAAATTTGCAAAAAATAAAAATTATGTTATGATGCTTGCTTGCTTAACAATTAAATAAATAAATCCGCCAAAACTGGAGTCGCGATCCAGAAGTCCTTTTAGGAAGCGGTGCTTAGCAAAATCTAAGCCGGTGCGCCCGTAATAGCGCTAGAGTGTGTCGGAAACGGAGCACTTGAATAATAAGGGTCATCCTTATCGTTTTCAAGTCTCCCGGTAAATACCGGGATTTTTTGTAACAGGATGGCTAAATTAGGGTGGTACCGCCCTTCTGAATAAGAAGAGCCCCTTGAGTTTCTCAATCATTGGATTGAGAGATTCGAGGGGCTTTTTTGTGGAAAAAAAAGAGAAAGGAAAATATGAAAAATAAAAAAACTGTCAATAAACTTTGGGGAACAGCTTTCAAGCACGCGCCACAAGAACAAGCCGTGCTATTTGCTGCAGGCAGGGATGTTAAGGGTTTACCTCCAGCCGATGAAGTTTTAATTCCTTATGAAATTACGGCAAGTAAAGCCTATGCCCACGCCTTATATGAGCAGAAGATTATCACCAAAACAGAATGCAGCAAATTATTAGTTGGTCTTAAACAGCTTAATAAACTGTATCAACAGGGCAAGTTTACATTAGATCCTTCTAAAGAAGATGTACATTCTAATGTTGAATCTTGGCTGGTAAATAAACTCGGCATGGATGTGGCTGGCAAAATTCATTCTGGTAGATCAAGAAGCGATCAGGGTGTGGTTGATGTTCTTTTGTATATGAAGGAAGCCAACCTAATGATGCAAAAAGAAGTACAACTTTTAATTAAAACTTTGACTTATTTAGCCAAAAAAAATGCTCATGTATTATTACCTGCCTACACCCATCATCAACATGCCACCGTGACTACTTGGGGCAATATGCTCCATTCCTATGCAGAAGCATTCAAGAAAGACTTAAAAAAACTACAGATTTGGCATCAACTGGAAGAAATCAGTCCTTTGGGAAGTGCCGCCGCTTACGGCAGCACCTATCCAATTGATAAGAATAAAATTAATAAACATCTTCAGTTGAATCAGGTTTTTAACAATGAAATACAAGTAATGACCTTTAAGGGTGATGCTGAAACTTTGATGGTTTTTAATTTAACAATGTTAATGAATCATCTTTCGTCATTGGCTCAAACATTAATTGTATTTTCCACTAAAGAGTTTAACTTTATTCAAATTAGCGATGAGTATTCCACCGGCAGTTCGATTATGCCTCAAAAGAAAAATCCAGATCCTTTGGAAGTAATGAAAGCAAAAGCATCAATGTGCCACGGGTATCTCATGAGTTTGCTGAGTTTAACTAAGGCAACTTTTGTTGGATATAACCGGGATCACCAATGGGTAAAGTATCTGGTGATGGATGCAATTGAGGAGGTAGCTCTTGCCCCCAAGATTATGGTCGGTGTTCTTAATACCATGAAAGTTAATCAAGAAATCATGGCTAGCTGGACTCAAAAAGGCTTTATTCTAGCTCAAGCGGTAATGGAAGGACTAGCAATGGAGTTTCAGTTACCCATGAGATTAGCTAAGTTGGTAATTGAGGCAACGGTTAAAAAATGTGATGAAAAAACCGGATTTCAGCTCTCTGTACTAAATCAAGTATTGACGGAATATCAACTAATGATTTCAGTTTCAAAAGCACAGTTCGGGAGTTGGACAGATCCGTTATTAATTGCTCAAAAACAAATGAAAAAGAAATTATGATGAAAGGAGTCAATATGAAAGATACTATCTTTCAAAAATCAAACTATATAAAAGTTGCCACTCACGAAGGTAAAAAAAACGAGGTTAAAAAAATAGTCTTGCTCTATTCTGGTGGCTTAGATACATCC
>JAHJTF010000016.1 GCA_018830045.1 Patescibacteria group bacterium
AAGATTTGATTGCAGAATCTAAAGGTCATGCGTCGTCATGGGCTGAGGTTTTTTCCATCGCAATGTTACATTTTGACCAAACCCCAAAGATTGATCGTTCTGTAGCTTGAAATAAATTCATGTATAATTTCATTACCAACAACTTCGGTGGTAGTAGCTCAGTTGGTTAGAGCGCCGCTCTGTGGAAGCGGAGGTCGCCGGTTCAAATCCGGTCTATCACCCCATCAATCTATATCAAAATATAACTATTGACACTTGTCAACATTTCTTGTTTAATATAGTCAATTCTCGCCTCGTCCATGCCTCTGGCCCGACGAGGTTTTTTTTGATATAAACTCACTATGTCAAAAATGTCGAAATCAACACAAATCATTCTCTATATCGATAGTGAAAACTTAAAATACTACATTAGAAAAATTGGTCTCAAACATCATAAAAAAATTACATTTGAAAGCTTCAACTTTGAACAACTATTTTCTACAGCACTCAATGGTATTAATGTTTCAATAAAAAGATTTTATGCTGCTAAATTAAGGTTTTACCCAGAATCTCCCAAAAAATCTCAAGAGTTAATTCAGCGACAAAGATCACTCAAAGCCAACCTAGAAAAACAAAAATTTGTTTTTATCAAAGCTGGTAATGTTAGGGGACAAAAAATCAAAGTTAATGACAAAGAAAAGGTCGTATTTCATGAAAAAGGGGTTGATGTGCATATAGCAGTTGATATGACAACTGAATCATGCGATGGTAAAGTCAAAACAATTATTCTCTGTAGCTCGGATTCAGATCTACAGCCAGCGATCTATGAAGCTAAAAAAAGAAATGTTGAAGTTATTTATTTAGGGTTAGAATCACAACCAAATAAAGGTTTGATTTATACTTGTGATAGAGCAATCTTAATCAGAGACTCAGAGGTATTAGCCGCGGTTGGTAAATAAAGGAAAAATTTATGGCAGAAAAATTATCACGAATATATCTTCAATCTAAACATGACACTCAACAAACAGCCAGAATAAACTTAGAAAAGGAGAAGAAGAAAAAGAAGGGGAAGGAGAAAAAAAAGAAAGTTAGAAAAGAATCTTCTTAAATTAGTCAATTACTCCGCGACACGTACTCACCGCTAGCAGTATCTACAAACAAAACATCACCCTCCTTAATAAACAAAGGAGCTTGAACCACCAGGCCTGTTTCTAAGGTGACGTCTTTTTTAGCTGCTTTAGCTCTATTTCCAGCCGTAGCATCAGGCGCCTTGACAACTTTCAATTTTGCTTTGGGTGGCAAACTTACCCCGACTGGTAGATCTTCAAAAAATTGAACGTAAACTTTGATGTCTGAAGTGAGATACCTTTCTCCACCGTCCAACAAATTTAAAGAAACCTGCACCTGCTCGTAACTGCGCGGATTCATAAACACTACTTCGTTGCCGTCAAAATACAAAAATTGCATCTCAATACTAGAGACATCTAATTCTTCAACAGACTCATTAGATTTATAAGTAAAAGACACTGTTGCTCCAGAGGTAATGTCTTTTAGAATCACCTTCATAAAAGCCGACCCTTTTCCAGGATAAGAAAATTCAGTCTTAGTCACCAACATGGGTTTACCACGAAACCTGACATGACTGCCTCGCTTGATATTGCCTGCCTTAACTGTTGCCATAAGAAAGCTATTCTACTCCAGTTCTATAGCCTCTTCTATGGGGAAAAACAATGTTTCCTGAATACTTTTGACATCAGCCAATAACATAATTAATCTATCTACTCCTAAAGCAATTCCGCCCGTAGGAGGCAGTCCTGATTCCAAAGCCTGAATATAATCTTCATCAATGGGAAAAATGTCTTTAGAAAGCTCTTGGCGTTGCTGTATATCGGCTGTGGCTCGTTGACGCTGTTCTGTGGGATCAACTAATTCGCTGAATGCATTGGCTAGCTCTATCCCACCAATATAAAGCTCAAATCTCTCTGCAAAACGCTCGTCATTAGCTTTTTTTCTAGATAATGCCGCTAGAGCCAAAGGATAATCGCATAAGAATACTGGCTGATAAAATGTTGCTAAGGCCGGCTCAATTTCATTCAAAAAAATCTGGTGGTATAACTCTTCCCAAGATGCATTTTTAGCATGCCGATAACCTTTTTTAAGAGCAGTCTTCATTAAAAGATCCCTATTTAATAAAGTCTCACTGTCTATCTGGGCGTATTTAAAAAAAGCTTTCTTGATTGTTATGCGCGGCCAAGAACCAGCCAACTGATATGTTTTACCTTGATAGGGCAGGGCGTCGCTTTGGCAAATATTTTTTACCAATGATTTAATTAAATTTTCACAATCGTTCATAATATCGGTGTAATCAGCATTTGCTCTATACCACTCTAAAATAGTAAATTCAGGATTATGGAGTGAACTCAGGCCTTCATTGTTACGAAAACTTTTGCACAGCTGAAATATTTTGGGCAGCCCCGCAGCTACTAGCTTTTTCATTGCTAATTCAGGACTTGTGAGTAAATAAAGCTGTTTTTTTTTATCTCCAGATGGCGTCTGAAAAGTTATATCAGTCGTAAACAAATCTAAATATGGCTCAGTGCCAGGACTAGCAACTAATAGGGGTGTTTCAACCTCATGAAAATTTTGGTGTTTAAAAAAACTTCTAATACCATCCAACACCTGCTCTCTGATAAAAAATTGTCTCCATAAATCAGGCTTTTGCTTTAATTTTTGCCAATTTTTCATAAAAAATTGTTAGAAACCTTGTAGCTTAAGCACTATATACCCATAATAAAGAGCTAAGGCTAATAATGATTCTTTGCGTTCTAATTTGGCTCTAGTAATGAGAAATAACATAACAATGATCGAGGTCACCATTAAAAATGGTAAATCAAAAGTAGTAATACTGCGCGGTACAACCCAACCGCCAATAGTTGAACTTAAACCCAACGCTAATAAAATAGAGACAATACTACTCCCAATTAAGTTTCCTACTGATAAACCACTCGAGCCCTTCATAATCGCACTTACAGAAACCACTAATTCTGGCAAGCTAGTACCTACTCCAACCATAATAATTCCCACCAATACCTGACTCATATTAAGCAATTGGGCGATAACCAATCCTTCAGTTAATACTACGCGCGAGGCCCAGGTCACTATTATTAAACCGGCTACGAACTCACCTATAAACCGCCACATCTGTTTAGTATGAAATTTTTTCACTATTTTTTTCTTTCGAAAACGATACTTATTAACAAATCTAGTAATTTTGTGTTCGTTGTTACTAAGCAAAAACAAATATAGGACATAGCCACATAATAAAAAGAGACCATCTGTCGGAGAGATAATTCCATCCTGAGCCAAAAACCAAAAGCCTAGTATAGAGGCAATCATTGCTCCGCCATTACTGATAATTTCCTTTTTTCGAATATCTAGCACTTTAAGTAGTCCGGCAATTCCCAAGATCAAACTCATTTGGCCCATAGCTGAGCCCATGATATTACCAATTACTAAACCAGAAGTGTGCAAGCCAGCTCTTTGTTCAATTGCGCCTGTAATTGAGACAATTAATTCTGGCAAGGCCGTACTTAAAGCCACAATAGTGGCCCCGATAAAGGTTTCAGACATCTTTAGATACCGAGCAATGCCCAACGCTCCACGAATGACAGTATCGGCTCCTAGCCAAAGTCCGATCAAACCCAAAACAAAGAATAAATAAACCATATGCTCTCCAGTATAAATCAAGAAGAAGGCGATGAGAAAGTAGGAGACTAATCCCAGACCAATTTTTTTTTGAAACTAAGATGACCATTTTTAAACGCTGCCTGCCCGCTTTGAGCGGGTAACGGGAATCGAACCCGTATCTTCTCCTTGGAAGGGAGATATACTAGCCTTTGTACCATACCCGCAGTTGTTAATTTTTCTTAATTTGATTGGGATACATGTCGGGGAGACAGGACTCGAACCTGCGACCTCGCGCTCCCAAAGCGCGCGCGCTAGCCATCTGCGCCACTCCCCGTTTGTTTTTCTAATCCGTTGTTTTTTGTAATTTTAATGTGCCGAAGGTGGGACTTGAACCCACATGCCTGTAAAGGCGCAACATTTTAAGTGTTGTGCGTCTGCCGATTCCGCCACTTCGGCTAATTACTAATCTTAACTCCATTTTAGGAGATTTACATTATACAATATCACTCATGAGGAAACTTTACAAAATCGTAGGTCTGGGTGGTACATTTGATCACTTTCACATTGGACATGAACACTTTATAAAATTTGCCAATCAATTTAGTCAACAACTTCATATTGGTATCACTCACACCCAACTAACCCAAGCTAAACCTTTTGCTGAGTTAATTCAGCCATACAAAACCAGAAAATATCATGTGGAAAAATTCTGCAAAAGCCAACAGGTCTCTGTTGCCATTAGCCAATTAAACGATGTCTACGGACCAGCCATTTCAGAGACCTCTAAAATTCAAGCTTTAGTGGTCACAGAGGAAACTATCAGAGGAGCTGATAAAATTAACGAGGCTAGAAAAGCCATAAAACTTCATCAACTCCCAGTGCATATTTGCCCGATGCTACGAGATGAAACTGGAAAAATTATTAGCTCAGAACGAATTAGGGCTGGAGAAATCAATGGAAAAGGAGCGGTTTATCGACAACTTTTCAAAGACGATCTAACTCTCAATGAACTTCAACATAATTTTTTTAGCCAACCTCAGGGTGAAATCATTAATCAGCCTAATTTACAGCATTCATCCCTAGTATGTGTAGTCGGAGATGCGAGTTTGAAAAAATTTATCCAAAATAACTGGCACTATAATCTAGGGGTTTATGATAGAAAACAGCAACGCCAGCATGTGGAACCTCCCGCCATCAATTCAATAAGTTCTGATCTAGACATTTCCAATCCAGCAGGCCAAATTTCAAATTTACTAGTTCAAAGCTTAGAAACAGCTATAAAACAACAACTCAAACATCTTTTTGTAGAGGGAGAAGAAGATTTGGCCGCAGTTGCTTTAGTGTTGTTGCTTCCTCTTGGATCAAAAATTTATTATGGCCAACCCGACCAAGGATTGATCGAGATGATAGTGACTGAGGAAAAAAAAGATCAGTTTTATCAAATCCTCAACAATTAATCCCTCCAATTAACCCAAATCTTTCCCAAAGCAAAAAAACCTGCTAAAGTTGAGTTATGATTCCTTTAGCTGTCACACTCCGCCCGCAAAATCTAGAAGAATTCATCGGCCAAGAACATCTGGTGGGAAAAGATAAGCCACTACGCAAAGTTATTGAAGAAGGCAAAATTTTCTCCATGATTTTTTGGGGACCACCCGGGGTTGGAAAGACTACTTTGGCCCGCCTAATTGCCAAAAAACAAGATCGGGATTTTATTGAGATGTCAGCGGTTTCTGCTGGAAAAAAAGATGTTCGTGAAGTTGTCGAAAATACTTACCAGCAACGTCAACTGACTCAAAACTACAAAGCGCCGATACTATTTTTAGATGAAATTCATCGTTTTAATAAACTTCAACAAGATTTTTTATTACCTTCTGTAGAAAACGGTACGATAATTTTAATTGGAGCTACTACAGAAAACCCTAGCTTTGAAATCATTCCGCCTCTATTATCACGCACTAGAGTATTTGTCTTAAAACAATTTGAGGAAAAAGAATTATTAAAAATTGTCAAAAGAGTTGAGAAATATTTCAAAAAAAAGTTAAAAAAAACTACTAAAGACTGGTTGGTGGCTTACTCTAATGGTGATGCCCGCAAATTACTCACCATTGTTGACAATACTTTCGAGCTATATAAAAACTTAGAACTAGACTCACTCAAGCAAGCTCTGCAGTCACAATACTTGCGCTATGACAAACACGGCGAAGAGCATTACAACACCATTAGTGCCTTTATTAAATCCATGCGCGCCAGTAATATTGATGCCGCTCTGTATTATCTAGCACGAATGGTAGATGCGGGTGAAAAGCCAGAATTCATTGCAAGAAGGATGGTTGTTTTTGCTAGCGAAGACATTGGGTTAGCTCAACCCACCGCGCTAGTAGTGGCAAATACAGTTTTTGACGCAGTTCATAAAACTGGCTATCCAGAGGCTCAAATTAACTTAGCTCACGGCGTAGCTTATTTATGCAAAGCCAAAAAAGATCGTAGTGTTTACGATGCGTATTTTAAAGCCTTAGATGATGTCAAAAAACACGGCAACCTGCCTATCCCTTTGGAAATCCTTAATGCGCCCACCAAACTCATGAAAAATCTAGCTTATGGTGCAGGCTATGAGATGTATACTAACAAAAGCCTCTTGCCAAAAAAACTAATAAATAAAAAATATTATCAAAAACAAACATGAAACTTAAATTTCTGCAATGGAATATTTGGTACAAAGAAAATCCTGATAACATCATTCAAGAAATCCAAAATTCCGCGGCTGATATTGTTACGGCTCAAGAACTTATTCAAAACTCAAAAACAAATGTTGACACAGCTCAATACATCGCTGATAGATTGGGTTTTAATTATTTTTATCAAACAGCTGACACTTGGGATAATAGAGAGGAAAAAAAGGCTCAGGGGAACGCAATTTTTAGCAGATTCCCTATTGTTAAATCAGACTGTGTATATCTTCAAAAACCTAAACATAATCCTGCCAATGCATTAGAAGAGGGCAGGGTTTATCTTGAAGTTCTTTTTGACATTCAGGGTAAGAAACTAACTATAGGAACAACCCATCTCTCACTTACCCCTCATTTCAAAATCACTAATCAAAGAAAAAAAGAAATTAATAATTTAATTGGAGTAATTAAAAACAAAAAATCTGATTATATTTTGGGGGCTGATCTTAACGTAGTTCCTGGTTCTTACACTATTAAACAATTAGAGAAATATCTAAAAAGCGCTGGACCAGATTATGGTGAAAACACTTTTGCCAACCAAGCCTTTGATTATCGAGGAATGTTTCAAGTAAAAGGCCTAGAAGAGAGATTAGATTATGTTTTTGCCACTGATGACATACGAGTAATAGGCGCTCAAGTTTTCCCAACAAAATATTCAGATCACCTGCCAATTTTAGTAGAAATTGAGCTTTAGTTTTTTTGGCCAGTGTTTTTGACCAGGCTGATAAATCCATCACACTTTATGTAAGCAAGTATTGCTAAAGTAGTCTTTGTGACTTGTCATCAAACTTTACAAAAATATTTTGGATTTGATAATTTTAGATCGGGACAGCTCGATATTATTAATTCAATTCTTGCCAAAAAAGATACCCTGGCTATTCTTCCTACTGGTGGCGGCAAGTCACTTTGTTTTCAGATTCCAGGCTTGATGCTTGCAGGAACTACTTTAGTTATTTCACCTTTAATTTCTTTGATGAAAGATCAGGTTGATACTTTACTTAAAAAAAACATAGCTGCCGCTTACATCAATAGCTCTTTAGATCTAAAAGAAATTAAAGATCGCCTATATCAACTCTCACAACAAAAATATAAATTTATTTATTTAGCCCCAGAACGACTACTGACAGCTCAATTCATTAAAGTTTGCAAGCAAATTAAAATTCCCCTGATTGCAATTGATGAGGCCCATTGCATCTCGATGTGGGGCCATGATTTTCGGCCTGAGTATACTCAGATTAACCAGTTGATCAATCAGCTACCAATTCGTCCAACTATTACTGCTTTTACTGCCACTGCGACTTTAATAGTCAGACAAGACATTGTCGACAGCTTAAAACTAAGCCAACCCCAGATATTTCTTAACAGTTTTAGGAGAGATAATCTTTCATTTCATGCTACTACCTGCTTAGATAATTTTTCTCAAGAGTTAGCCTTATTTATTATTTTAAAAAAACACTACCATCAACCTGGAATCATTTACACTACTACCCAAAAAAAAGCTGAATACGTTGCCGCACTCATCACGCATTATTGGGGAGAGACTTTTCCTATCAAGGCCTATCATGCTGGTTTAGATAATAATTCTCGCGCAACTATTCAAGAACAATTTTTATGCAACAAGCTCCAAGTCATCACCGCCACCAATGCCTTTGGGATGGGCGTAGATAAACCCAATGTCAGATGGGTCATTCACTATCAACTCCCGGGAAATTTAGAAAATTATTACCAAGAGGCAGGCCGAGCTGGACGAGACCGTCAGCGTGCTGATTGTTATTTATTATTTAATTATGCTGATATTGAAATTCAAAAAATGTTTATCAACCAATCTCACCCTGATAAAAACGACCTCCTGCGAGCTTCACAAGTAAATCAACTTCGACAAATGGCTGGCTATGCTCAAAGCCAGATCTGCCGACAGCAATTTATCTTAAATTATTTTGATGAAAAAACTAATGGCTGTGAACAGTGCGATGTCTGTCAAAATACCCAACTCAAACTAACTACTGCCGATCAAGAGTATTATCAATTTCTCTCAAGTATCAATCACTGCTTTCAAGCTCAAGTTTTTACCCCCAAGCTAATCCAACTGCTGTCAATTCATCGGCCTCAAACTCAAATAGATTTTCTTAAAATTCCAGGTATTGGCCCTGGCTGGGTAGAAAAGTGGTATAATTTAGTGTCTAAAATACTCGAGGAGAAAAACATTTATGTCCATGACACTAAAACAACTTACAGCTGAATACCAAAAAATTGCTGATTTTATTAATCAACATTGGCCTCTTAAAAATAAAGAACAACGCATTTTTGCTCGCACTATGAAGGTAGTTGAAGAACTAGGAGAGCTGGCTGATGAAATCCTCACCAGCATGAATCTTCAGCGAAAGTCAAAAATTGCTAAATTTAGTCAAGAAAATGTGGAGGATGAGTTGGCTGACGTGATGGCTTCCATCATTCTATTAGCTAGCGAATTAAAAATTGATTTAGATAAAATTATGAAAAAGAAAATTCAATATACTCGAGAAAGATTTGAGATTAATTAAGACTCATAAATTGATACAGCTCTCCATCATCAAACCCCTTTTTCCGATAATATTCTCTCGTACCAATGGCTGAAATGACAGCAAGCTTTTTATAACCGATTTTTGTCGCAATCTCTTTAGCCAATTGAATTAATTTGGTACCAAGGCCCAAATGCTGTGGGCGTTGCCTACCTCTTTTGCCAATTTTGACTGCTTGCCCATAAACGTGAATTTCCCGAATTACAGCACTCTCTCTCAATTCTTTAATAAACGGTTTTTCTTTGGGCAAACTTAATCGCAAAAAAGCAACAATGCTGTCAGGCTGATTAGGCTGAGGCACCACAAACTGCAAAAACCTTTCTTCACCCACGCTGGTTTGATACACCACTTCAGTTAATTGAACCAATGCTTCATCAAACTTTTGGTGGCGTATTTCACGAGCTCGGATGTCGTACATTTGTTTTCCAAGACTATCTAGGTGTTGCGAAACAATCTGACGAAAGTTAGTTTTTTTATTACCTTCGACAATATCTGTGGAAGGAATATCTCTCACGACTCTAGTTAAACGACAATACTCTGGAATATGGGTTAGAGCATGGCTTAAAACCTCTAATAATTCATCTTGGGTATAAGGTTGCCATCGCCCATCGCGATAATATTGCATTAACTCTGCGCTAGAAAGTAAAGAACAGGGATAAATCTTGAGTTCATCGGGTCTAAAATCTGGATCACTAAATAATTTGTCAAAGTCTCTTTTATCATGCTCGACATTAGAACCATAAAGGTTGGCCATCCAGTGAGCGTGGATCTTAAATCCAGCCAGTCGCAATAGTTTCACAGCTCTTCTAGTTGCGGCCACATCATGACCGCGATGATTTTTTTCTAAAACCCTGTCACTAAGACTCTGAAATCCAATCTGGGCTTTAGTAGCTCCTAAGCGGCGAATTCTGATTACCTCTGCTTGTGAAATATTATCTGGTCTCGTCTCAATCACCAAACCCACACAACGCAAATATGCAGTTTCATTACTTTTTTGTTGTTCTTTTAGTTCGCTCCAACTTGCTGTTTGAAACTGATCAAACCCCCCTAGTTTTTCCGGAGCAGTATAAATTTCTGAAACAACTTGGTTGTAGATTTTTTCTAAACTCTTACCATCAATTTCTTTCTCATATAAATCCCGCTTATTCTCTTCAGGATTATTGCTTAAAGGGTGAGCTTTCATCTTGTTTAATTTTTGGCCCATCTGCTCATAGCGCTTAAGCACTGTGTCACAGCTACCCTTAGCTCCATATTCATTCAAGGCTCTGAAACACTCTTTAATAAACCAGATTTGATAAAGCTGGGGATAGTGAGACCAGGTTCCACCCAAAATAATCAACTCAACTTTATCAATGTTGTGACCAATCTCATCTAAAGCCTTGAGCCGGTTGTAGGTTTGCAAATAAGGATCAAAATAATTTCTCTCCGCCCGCTGTGCTCCTGGCTCATTAGCGAGATAGCTTTTAGGCATTCTAATATCACTTGGGCAGAAAATACATTTCCCAGGACAGGGAAATGGTTTAGTTAAAACTGTAACCGGGGTAACTCCAGAGCTAGTTCTAATGGGTTTTTTCCTTAAATAACGCATAATCGCGGATTGTTGCTTTTTTAACCCACAAGTACCAGCTAACTGCCGATAGGCGGTCACTAACTCATATTTAGTGAATAATTCTCCTGGGGATTTAGAATATTTTTTGACAATTCTAGCCAGTTTCTTATTATCCAAATCATCAACTGCTTCTAGTTCTTTAAACAATGAAACTAATCGCCCCTGAGACTCTTGACTAAGTAGATGGTATGATGTCATTAGGCGTATATTATATACGTTTTTTCATGAACAAAATTTTTATCCGTCAACTAAATCGCTTGAATCAGCAATTCTATCAACGGGTAGCAACTTCATTTAGTGATTCTAGGAGTTACTATTGGCAGGGCTGGAATAAACTTGTCCCTTACCTGAAAGAATTATCAAAGGATCGTCGTCGCCACATCACTGTGTTAGACATTGGTTGCGGCAACGGACGTTTTGGCTCATTTTTAGCACAACAACTACAGGAAATTAAAATTAAATATATCGGCATTGACAATAGCGAAGAGCTTCTTAAAATTGCCCATTCACAGTCACTTTCTCAAAACATTAACTTTGAATTCATTAAGCTCGACATCATTGAGGCGTTATTAGATGGATCATTAGAAAAAAAACTTCAATCGCTTTCTCCTCATTTCATTATGGCCTTGGGAATGGTGCACCACATCCCAAGTTTCAAGCTTCGCCAAAACTTTCTCTCTCAACTAGCTCATGTTTTATCTCAACCAGGATATTTGGCTTTTACCACCTGGAACTTTTTAGATACCAAAAGATTCCAAAAAAAGATTGTCAACCCAAACCAAGTTAACATAGACCCACAAAAATTAGAAAAACATGATGTTATTTTAGACTGGAAGCGCGGTGAGACTGCGTATCGCTATTGTCATTATGCTGATCACGAAGAACTTCAAGCTCTCGTCCAAACTGCGCAACTAGAACAAGTTTCCCAGTTTAAAGCCGATAGCAAAAGCGGTAAACTTAATACCTATACAATACTAAAAAAATAACCATATGAAAAAAACTTTTATCTCTCTACTACTTGTGATACTTCCCTTCATAGGTTTGTTTGATGCTGGCTATGTCACTTATGAAGTTTTTAGCGGTAGAGTTCCAGTTTGCCGACCGCCTTTCCAATGCGCCACGGTGTTAGAAAATCAGTGGGCTTATATCGCTGGCCTACCGCTTTCTTTTTACGGATTTATTTTTTATGCCATTGTTTTTTCGTTAGCAGTTATGAATTTTTTAGAAATTAAACAAAAGAGGATAAAAGATGTCCGAGGAACTCTACGCAAACTAGCAACTTTTGGTTTCTTATTTGCAATCTATGTATTATTTTTAATGGCTTTTGTGATTAAAGCCTGGTGTTTGTGGTGCTTAATTTCCGCCATCATTCTCACCATATTTTTTATCACTAGTAGATCCTTAACTATAGCCAAAGAATCACCAACTAAAGAAGACCTCTAGTCTCTTGAGATATTTCTTGGTAAAATAGTGATTCTTCATGCCCCGTCGTCTAATGGCAGGACAGTGGCCTTTGAAGCCATTAATCTTGGTTCGAGTCCGAGCGGGGCATCAGTTCACGGAGAATGTTGCTTAAAAAACCTGCCTCTATATTTAGCCTCACCCCTTGTTTCTTCAAAAATAATCTGACAAATTGGAATTCCTACCTGAATTTCTAGCGACATCGGACCAGCATTAGTCATCTCTAGAACCTGTTGACCTTCTGTGCCAGGATGAATAAAGTTGGCGGTGATATGTACTAGCAAACCCACTCTAGCCAAAGTACTGCGTCCCTGAATCCAACCACAGATGTTATTGGGTAAAACCAACGATTCAACGGTGATCCCATGAACCGACTCTCCTGGTAAAAGGGTGATGCTTTTCTCAACTTCAATTTTTTTGGTTACCTTGAGGTAATCAACCTTTTCCCCCACAATAAAACTGCCGTTAATTTTTTTAAAAATTCTAAATGTATTTCCTAAATGAAAATCAATTGAAGCTGGGCCCACCTTACTTTCATCGTAAGGATCAATCTTGATCTTTCCTGATTTAATGTGGTTAATAATTTCTTGTTTGGCTAAAACTGCCATAGGTCAAGATAGAATAGCATTTTTTTATCTGGTAGAAAAGAGGTGGAGGGTATAAAGTAAAATGTAAACATGCTTTTATCCAGTATCCAACTAATTTTTTTAGTTCTTTTCATTCGTCAAATTGCCATTGTTTTAATTTCCTGGTGGACGGGTACTCAATCAGATGTGCCTTTTCAATCCACTAAAAAATCAGTTCTTAAAAAATTAGTTAAATATTTAAACATTTCTCCAGACCAAAAAATTTATGATTTAGGGAGCGGGAGTGGGCGGGTGGCATTTTTCTTAGCTAAAAATACTCCGGCGAAAATTACAGGGGTAGAGAAGAACCAGCCTCTTTATTTGATTTCAAAATTCAAAAAATTATTTCACCCTCATCTTAGAATAAACTTCATTAATCAAGATCTATTTAAATTTAATTTATCAGATGCAGATGTTATCTACACCTATTTTTCCCCTCATGCCTACAAAAAAGCTCAAAACAAATTTGAGCAAGAGACAAAATCATCAGCGATTTTAATTGGCTGGAGATATCCATTTATAAGTTCTAAATTCAGATTGATACAAAAGATTGAGGATCAGCACACCATGTACATCTATCAAAAACAACGTTAAACTGATATTTATATGTCAAATTCTCAAACTTTTTTGACTCTTTTTAATCAAATCGAGCAATTCTTAACCCAGCTCAACGACGCAACCGAGCACTATGGCTTTCGCCGATTAGTAGAAAACCTAAGTAAAACTAATGGATTGGTAGAAAATTACAAACTTGATCTTGTTGATTACTTAGAGTTAAGAAACGCCATTGTGCATAAATCTTCAGGTGAACCAATTGCCGAACCTCACCCAGAAGTAATTGAAAAAATGCAACAAATTTATCAAATGTTAACTCATCCTCCGCGAGCCACTAGCATCGCTGCCTTCCCGGTTTATACCTGTACTACTAAAACGCCAATTTCAGAAGCAATCAAAAAAATGAATACCAACTTTTATACCTCGATTCCAGTTTATCATGATGAACAATTTGTGGGAGTATTTTCCGATCACTCGTTAACAAAATGGTTAGACCATATCGACAAACCTCTCAGTCTTTCAAACATAATTATTGGTCAGGTTCAAAAGTATTTTGATCAGCCTGATGATAAATTTAACAGCTATCGTTTTATGCCAGAAGCAACTGACGTATTTACTATTAGACAAGCCTTTATTGCTTTTACTAAAGAAAAAAGGCGTCTTGGAGCTATCTTTCTAACCAAAACTGGCCATAAGAGTGAGCCCATTGATGGTATAATCACCGCCTGGGATTTACCCAAGATCGCCTAATTTTAGTTACTATTAATGCAAGAAGACTTACCAGCTCTAAATGATCATGAATTCCATGATGCTGAACTAGCTAAAGATAACCCAATTAGCGACCGCCGTGACAGCGATTTTTCACTAAAAATAAGGAAAATTCAAGAACTTGCCCAAGAGTTTAATCTAAAACCCGATCCTGAAGAACTAGAAAATGACCCCCACTTCTGGTTTTTAATCTTACTTATATTTGACTCTAGAAGAGAAGTAGTTTTAAAAATTTTTGAAGAATTTAAGATATCGAATCAAATTGGCGATGCCACGGTAATAGAAAAAGTGGTTCAAAAAATAGCCTTAGAATCTGCTATGGAGATAACCAAGGCTGGAGATATAGATAAATTAACAGGAGCTTGGACAAGAGGAAGTTTGCTTGGAAGAATTGAATTTTTTCAGATGTTTACTAAAGAGATGTCTCTAGATTCAGAATATATCCTACTTCTTTACTTTATTGATATTGACCACTTTAAAACAATCAATGATGCCCGCGGTCACTCAGTCGGAGATGAAGTTTTAAAAAGACTAATAGCAGTAGTTAAAAAATACATCAGAGACGAAGATGCAATTTTCCGTTACGGAGGAGAAGAATTTTGTGTACTGCAATTTGTTAACAAACATAATTTAAAAAAAGCTGCAACAGAAAGAGGAATAACCGTCCAAGAACTTATCAAGCAAATGGTAGAAGACTTCCGCCTATCAATCCGACAAGGGCTGGCTTTCCGTTTTGGCAGTGAAAGCAAGGAGACTCAATTAACCATATCTTTGGGCGCAATCCAAATAGACCCGGATGAGGATGGTGCTGGAGCAGTCAACCGAGCTGATGGCCTAATGTATGTTGCTAAAAAAACTGGTCGAGATAGAAGCTTTACCCAATGGGATAAAATTTCCTCAAGGGTTAAATTATGGTTAATAATTAAAAAAACCTTAAATGGAAATAATAAATGGTGACCGTTTTTGAACGGTGTCACGGTGTCTCCCAAATGAGCGGAAGACGGGACTCGAACCCGCGACCTTCTCCTTGGCAAGGAGACGCTCTAGCCAACTGAGCTACTTCCGCGATTTAGAATTCCTATTGTACACAGAGTACCAAAATTTGTGAACACTAACAAAAAATTGTGCCAAGCTGAGGAGTCGAACCTCAATCTCATGTTTTTCAGACACGCGCCGTGACCACCTTGGCTAGCTTGGCTTGAGCTTATATTTTACCGTGGTTGCTGAGGGGCTTGAACCCCCGACCTCTTCGATGTAAACGAAGCGCTCTAGCCAACTGAGCTAAGCAACCTCTATTTCACTGCAATCTATTATTTTACCGTTATTTTACCGTGCCCAGGAGAGGACTTGAACCTCCATGGATTACTCCATACGCACCTCAAGCGTACGCGTCTGCCGGTTTCGCCACCTGGGCTAAATTTTTAACTATCTCGAAGTGCCGAAGAGAGGACTTGAACCTCCATGAGCTTGCGCTCACACGTACCTGAAACGTGCGCGTCTGCCAATTCCGCCACTTCGGCTTGTCAAGACTTTGTGACAATCACAAAGTTTTTTAGAGAATCTATTGTATCAGAAACACTTTCATTTGTGATCTCATCTGGAGAAATATCACAATGAACAAAAATTTGTTGTTCTATTTGTTGACAATATTGATATAGCTTTTCCCATGGTTCGTACTCAAGATCGTCATGGTGATTAGTACGATATCTTGCAGCTAAATCATAAAGACGAGTCTTCTGTGATGTCACTCCCTGCGGACTAACACGATTATCAGCATATTCGCAAATTTTTTTTCCAAAATCTGAATTTAAATAATTCTCTCGAGCATAAGTTAAATTAATCGCCGCCACATATTCATGAACTTGAGGTGATACCGCCAATTCGTCAAGAATCATTAGTGTGGCCAAATGTTCATTGGAACCATATTTTTTTAAATATCTATTCTGAATATTTTGCCAATAAACCAACCCTTTAGGTTTGAGATATTGAGGATATTTAGTGAGATCGAATTTAATAATATTACCCATATCGTGTAATAAACAGGCAGAAATAATAAGAGATTTATTAACTGGTGGCCCAGTAAAACCATCACATATTTGAGCAGCTACTCCGGCTACCCTACGCATATGAAGTTGTAACTCAGGCAAAATATTATAGTCTTGATAAAGATCACTAATTTTCATCTTGTAGATATTGGATATTCGTTTACTTAAGTAGAGCTAAATACCTGTCAATGCGCTTAAATTTATGACAAAAAGCCTTAATAATAATATCCCGAGAATCCTCAATATCATAATAAGTAGTGTTAATAGTTAAATCGTAAGCATTGCCTTTATTCATACTTTTTCTAAAATACTGTTTTACAAAATCATGACGTTCTTTATCAACTTCAGCAATCCTATCCACAGCCTGCTGGTGAGTATAGCCCTCGTAGTCAATTGAGCGTTGAACCCTAACTTGGTAGGGGGCGGTAATTCGCACATGTAATCCGTTAGCAAAGGGGGTGATGAAGTTTCCACCACGACCCAAAATGACACAGTGCCCTTGATGGGCATAGATTAAAACAACTCTGACTAATTCTTGGATATATTTGAGATCATCAACATAATCTACATTTAATAGTGAGTGGACGATATCATCAATGGCGCTGCGACTTTTTTCATCTACTGCCTGAATAACTTCCTTACGCTTTTGAGTTGATTTAGCAATCTCACTAATAATCTGTTTGTCTACAAACGTAAAACTTAATTTTTCCGCCACCAACTTAGCAATTGGCTTCCCTCCGCTTCCGGGCTCACGAGAAATAGTTATGAATGGTTTGGAAAAAGCCTGCTTTGAGCTAGCATCAAAAGGAAGATAAAAACTGTCCCTAAGTTTCAGGCTATTGATGATTTTGTTGATGAGAGGATAGTAGTGGATCCCCATTTGCAGACATTATACACTGTATTTCTAATCAAGAATGGTATAATTTTATCTCGATGTTAAAGCGCCAGTAGCTCAGCGGATTAGAGCGTCTGTCTTCGGAACAGAAAGTCGGGGGTTCGAGTCCCTCCTGGCGCACTAGCATGCGAACGATAAAATTAGGGCCAGTAGCTCAATTGGTTAGAGCACCTGCCTCTTAAGCAGGTTGTTCTGGGTTCGAGTCCCAGCTGGCTCACATTAGATCTGGTATACTTGTTTAACTACATGAAAAAACTTTTTTTTGCTTATGCTTGGTTGTTACTCACTGTCGGTATCATGATGACTGGCATTGCAGGTTATTATTTTTATCCCTTATCTAAAAAATCAGCGGCTCAACCTCCAGCCAATGAAGAGGAAATGATGAGGGTGACTACTATCCTTAATGATCAGACTTCAAATAAGCAACTAATGGGAGCCACAACTATCGTTGAAACCAATGATGCCAGGGCTGAGTTGGTGGCACGCTTTTTAGAAAGATACAAATCTCCACTCCAACCCTATTCATACTACGGCCAGCTTTTTGTAAAGTTGGCTGATCAAAATAATTTTGATTTTCGGCTCTTACCCTCAATTGCCATGCAAGAAAGCAATCTGTGCAAAAATATTCCCCCTGACTCTTATAATTGCTTGGGCTTTGGAATTCACGAAAGAGGGACATTAACTTTTGAAAATTTTGATGCTAACTTTGAGCGAGCCGCACGCGAATTAAAAATGTATTATATTGATAAAGGCCTAACTACTCCCCAGCAAATCATGACCAAATACACGCCCAGTAGTGACGGGAGTTGGGCTGACAGTGTCAATCAGTGGATGACAGAAATGCGCTATAATGACCGTGAGCTTGGACGACAGATTGATCACGACAACAACGTCCTTGAATTTGTTCAAGAAAAATAATTCCCTCAGGTAATTTAATTAATTGAATTGATATAATTTGATTACTATTGACTATCTTATAGTATTTGATATGATAAAGTTATCTCAGTAGGTGTCCCTCACCGGGGATGACGTACTGAGCATTAAGAGCCCCGCTTCCGTAGTATGCGGGGTTTTTTATTATCAACTTTTGTGAAAGTGCCACGGGTGGGACTCGAACCCACACGCCTTGCGGCACACGGTTCTAAGCCGTGCTTGTCTGCCAGTTTCAACACCGTGGCTAATGCTTTGTTAAAGATATATTGTACCTCATCTGCCAATTAGATAAGATAGATGCATATCAATTGACACCATAAAATCTGCTCTCAATTTTTAATGATTACTTATACCCATAAAACACATCCTCGTTCAAGATCGATTAAGATTCGTATTGGACCAAATGGTGAAATAGTAGTGGTAACTCCTCAGTTTGTATCCAAAAGAAAAATTGATAAATTTGTCATTCAAAGTGAATTCTGGATTAATCAGCAACTGACAAAACTAACCCATATGCAGAGTTTTGGTGAAACAAAAAACCAACTCATGGTTTTTGGAGAAAAATATCAAAAAGAGATTATCTTTAACTCCAATAGCAAGATAGGTATAAAAATTCACCAACATAAAGCCATCATCAATCCCATTGAAAACTCGGTAGAAAAAATCACTAGCGAAGTAACCAGATTTCTCAAATCTACCGCAGAGCGCTATATTATTCCCCGCACCAATCAACTCGCAAAAAAAATGAGCCTAGAGTTTAATCACATTACACTACGACAACAAAAAACCAGATGGGGAAGTTGCAGTAGCCAAAAAAATTTAAACTTTAATTGGCGCCTGGTTCATTGCTCCCCAAATATTATTGATTACGTCATAATTCATGAATTATCTCACCTCAAATACATGAATCACTCAAAAAAATTTTGGGAGATGGTGGAAATTTATGATTCAGAATACCCAAAACATCGAGGGTGGTTAAAACGACATGGTTTAACACTTGGCTAATGTGGTAACAGCCAAACTGCAATCAATCTTTATCCTATCTTAACTTTACTAACCACATGATTCATTAGAGCGCCTTGAACTAAATCAAGAGCTAATCCCAGCACCACTGCCACTACCCAAGAAGTTATCCCCATGCCCACTATTCCAGCAAACCGGCCTACTAACCAGACTGAGCCTGTGTTAACTACCCAATACAGTAATAACCAATGAGTGCTGGTGAGATTAATATTTTTTTGATTAGCCAAATACTCGACTACTGGCATCACGCCCACTGCTATAAAAGACACCACCGTCATGGCATAAAATGCTCCGGCAACAGGAGAGAGTAAATGATGACCCAGAACTATCATTTTGGGGAAAAAAAGATTGGCTAACAAAACCAATAGTGTGCTACCCAAAATAAAGGAAACTAAAGCCGCACTTAATTGAATAAAGTTCATTACCATATGGTCAAGATTGATGTTTTTTTGTATTTTTTTTGCCATATGTTCCTTTCTGATAAAACTACGTACTAACTATTCAAAGCATAGCACGAACTCTGTTATCATATCTATAATGATCTCAGTCTTGCATGGAGAAAATACTGTTTCTTCCAGAAATAAACTAGTGGAGTTAATTACTCTGGCTAAAGATAGAAATAAAACCATCGAACGGCTAGATGCCAAAAACCTGAATCTTGGGCTACTAGAAAGTAAGCTCATCAAGCAAGATCTATTTGGCACAGAAATTATAGTAGTGATTGAAGATTTGCATTCTTTACCTAGATCAAAAAATAGAACCTCATTAATTGAACTAGTTAGCAAAAGCCAAGTTGACGTAATTCTTTGGGAAAAAAGAACACTTACTCCTGCGATGCGCAAAAAGTTTCCTCATGCCGACATATTTGAATTTAAACTCAGCAGTGCTTTGTTTACTTGGCTTGATACTCTTTGCGGCGATGGAAAAAATACTAAAAAACAACTCTTAGCTTTCCATAAAACCCTAGCAACAGAAGACCCACATTTATGTTTTATGATGTTCACCAGACAAGTGAGAATGCTCATCCAAATTCAAGATGGAGGAGTAATTAACGGCCCGCCCTGGATGAAAAATAAATTAAGAAAACAAAGTCAAACTTTTAACCTCAATCAGCTTTTAACTATTCACTCACAGCTCCTGGCCATGGATCTCAAACAAAAAACATCAACCAATACTTTAGAACTCGACCAAGAACTTGATCTTTTAATCATGTCCTTGTAGAGTGGGGGTGCGCCGCATCATCTATCTTTCATTGATGCCTTTTTATTCAAAAATAAACTTGAAAGGGAAATTATGTATAAGATTGTCAATAACATTAATCCTCATATTTTTCGTGGCTATGACATCAGGGGCGTAATGGGAGACGATCTTAATGAAGATGTTTACTATACTCTGGGTAGAGCATATGCCACTTTTCTTGGTCAAAGACGGATTAAAGAAGCGGTGGTAGGACATGATAATCGCCATAACTGCGCGGAATACTCTAAAGCCTACATTACTGGCCTCAATGATGGTGGTATTAACACTATCTTTATCGGTTACTCGTTAAGTCAAATTGTTTACTTTTCTTCTTATGTCTTTTTAACCAAAGGCAGCACAATGATTACGGCCTCTCACAATCCTCAAGATTACAACGGTTTAAAAATCGGAGTTGGGTACTCTGACACCATGATTACAGAAGAAATTGTGCAAATGAGAGAATTAGTTGAGAAAGGACAATTTTCCGAACCAGAAACAAAAGGTACAAATCGAGACTATGATCTTTTCCCAGAATACAAAAAGGATTTATTAAAACATTTCGATCTGAAGAAAAAATGGAAGATTGTGGTTGATGCTTGCAATACCACTTCTGGGATGTTTTACCCAGAAATTTTCCGCGAAGTTGACTGTGAAGTCATTGAACAAAATACCCAGCTAGATAGCAATTTCCCTTTAGGAGCTCCGGATCCGACTGAATCTGGAGTTTTAGAACGCCTTTCTAAAACTGTTAAAAAAGAACGTGCCGACATTGGTTTTGCCTATGATGCTGATGGCGACCGAATGGCGGTAGTGGATGAAAAAGGTCAGGTTTTATGGATGGATACTATTGTGGCTATTTTTGCTAAAGATGTGCTGGATTTTATTCCTGGGGCTCCAATTGTATTCAATACCCTCTGCTCCAAGCAGGTTGATGATACAATCCGCCAAGCAGGTGGGAGGCCCATAATGTGGCTGACTGGCCACTCATTTATCAAAGCTAAGGTTAAAGAAGAACGATCTCCTTTTGGCGGCGAGCTTTCTGGCCATATCTTTTTTATGGATAACTTTTTTGGCCATGATGACGGAGCTTATGCTAGTCTGCGCTTACTAGCTTATCTAGAAAGAAAAAATCAGACTCTGAGCGAAGCCGTGTCCGAGCTGGCAGTTTATGTTAGTAGTCCTGAAATTAAATTTGGCTTAGCCGATGACATTAAATTTGAGTTTATTAATACTGTCATTCAAAATGAATTTAAAAAACGCTGGCCAAAGGCTGAGTATGTCACCATTGATGGAGTGCGCATGGATCTTGCAGATCGCATGGCAATTGTCCGAGCTTCCCAAAATGGACCATATATTACGGTTAAATTTGAAGGCAAAACTCAAGAAATCTATGATGAAATGAAAAAAATTCTTAAACAAATTTTAAGTACCCATAAAGAAATTAATTGGAAAGAAGGGGTTAATATCCACGCCCTTGACTAATGAAAGATCATCCCTATATCAGCCAGATGACGATGTAGTAGAATTAAAATGGTTTAAGATAGAGATGTACCAAAAATATTCAACAAAGAAAACACATGACTAACACTCACAATTTTGATTTCAACCAAGCCATTATTGAACTTGATACAGAAAAAGCAATCAAATCTATCGAACAACTTGGTAGTCAAATCCAACAAATCTGGGAACTTTCTCAAGCTGTAAAGTTCAATGATTCCTATCAAGAAATTGATAAAGTGGTGGTTAGCGGCATGGGTGGATCAATAATTGGCACTCATGTTATCCAAACAATCTTCAAAGATGAGCTTAAAGTCCCAATAATTGCTTTTAGTGATTACTCACTGCCAGAATACGTCAATGCAAAAACTTTGTTTATTGCCTCCAGCTACTCTGGCAATACTGAGGAAACTTTATCTTCAGTTCTTGATGCTCAAAAAAAGAAGGCCAAAATAGCCGGAATCTGCTCTGGAGCTAAATTGGGAGAGTTTTTAACTAAAAATAACTATCCCGCCCTAATTTTCCAGCCAAAATATAATCCCAATCAATCACCTCGAATGGGATTGGGTTACTCAATTTTTGGACAAACAGCCTTACTTTCAAAACTAGGGGTGCTGTCAGTGTCAGAGGAAAATTACAAGGAAGTCATGAATGTGGTAGCAAATGCCCAACTTAAGCTCAGTCGTCATGTAGAAACTGAAGAAAATCAAGCTAAACTACTGGCCTACAACCTTGTAAATCGCATTCCCATCATCACTGCAACTGAACATCTTGAGGGAGTTGCTCATGTTTTTGCCAACCAAATCCATGAAAATGCCAAAAATTTTGCTGAATTTCGTGTCATCCCTGAAATTAATCACCACTTAATGGAGGGGCTCCAATTCCCCAAATCAAATGATGGCAACTTAATCTTTTTAACTATTGGCTCAAGTTTATATCTAGAAAACAATCAAAAAAGAATTAACCTTACCGAACAAGTAATAAAAAAACATCAAATCGAGGTCATTAATCACAAATTACAATCAAAAACCAAGCTGACTCAAGCGTTTGAATTATTAATTTTGGCTAGCTACACTAGCTATTATCTAGCTCTTCTCAATAATCAGAATCCTACCCCCAATCCTTGGGTAGATTGGTTTAAGGACCAACTGGTAAAAAGTCGAGAATAATCACTTTATTATGAAACCACAGCCTTACTATATCGTCCCCTTGTTAATTAAACAGCCTACCTGGGGAGGCAGATATATTGCTCAGTTCAAAGGAATTGAAAAACAAATTAGTGATGGGGTTAAAATTGGCCAATCATATGAACTAGCCAAAGATTCAATTTTGCTAACAAAAAAAACTAATTTACTTCCTTTTTTATTGGCAGAAGCAACTGATATAGCTCATCCCAAGTGGTGCGGACCTCAAGCTCAAACAATTAACATTCAACAACTTACAAAAATATCACTCTTAAATAAATTTACTCAGGCTAAGGAAAATTCATATCAGGTTCATGTCCGCCCCGGCCATGAATTTGACCATTGGCAACCCAAGCCAGAATCGTGGTACTACTTAGAAAAGGGGAAAGTTACTCTTGGACTTAAAAGTAATATCAGCGTTGATCAATATCGACAACGTTGCAAACAAATTTATCAAGAATCACTAACTCTTAGCCAAAAAGTTAAACAAAACAATCTAAAAATCGACGAAGCCAGAATCCAGCTAACTACTTTCATCGATCAAGACCATCCCAGTAATTACGTCAATGTTGCTTATCCTGATAAAAATCAGGTTTTAGACCTAAGTAGTTGTGGCATTCATCATTCCTGGGAAGCAGATCCCAACCTACCGCATGGTAATATTCTTTATGAAGTTCAGTTAGATCAACGTGACGAGGTGAGCTCGATTCGTGCTTTTGACCAAGGCAAAATTAAAGATGATGGTGATATTAGAGAATTAGCCATTAATGACTATTTTCAAGCGCTTAATACTAATCCAGATGCTAACCAACCAGCGCTATACATACAAACTACCAATTCTCATCAAGAAAATGGAGCTGTAATTACTTGCATTTTTAATAATCCTCATTATCAACTCACGCAAATAGAATTTTCAAACTCATACCCTGGAGAAGAAACTCAGCTCAAAAACCAGTTTCATCATCTGTTCGTCAAAGAGGGAAGAATCGAGATCATTCATGATGACCAAAGTTGGCCACTAAATAAAGGCTGGTCGGTATTTATTCCAGCACAATGCCAACAATACAGGCTAACATCAACCACAACCGCCCAAGTTTTAAAAACTACCGCAGGACACACCGTCTAACAACCATCACCTGACACTTTTGATTAGCATCAAGTTGCGCTAAACTAGTAGATATGGATCAGCCTGCCCTAATTGATTTATCAGCTGTTGGCAAATTTTCTAAGATTCAGGTTGGAGAACAAGTCTTACAATTATCTAAACTCCTCAAGAGAGGAATCCCGATTCCACAGACCGCAGTCATTCCTCGTCTTACCCTAGAATCAATTATTCATAAAACAAATCTTGCTCAAAAACTAAAACAAACTCTTGATTCTTTGCCCAACAATCAAGAATACCAACATAATTTGATAAAACAAATTAAATATACTATTCGGCATCTCCGCTTACCTACAAATATCATCAAACAGATCTCAGTCTGGTATCAGCAAAGTCCCGACTTTCTACGGATTAGTGCAGTTTCTGACTCAAACAATCAACGCCATCATGACAATGTCAGCGGTGACGCCAACCTAATTGATTCAATCATGGCTGTCTGGGCAGAACTCATTGTGGTTGATTTTGACAAAAAAAAGCTCGAAATTTATGCTCCGCCCATCTTGATTCAACACCAAGGCCAACCAGAAATCTCAGGTTTTGCTCTAACTCAATCACCACAACAGAAATCTCAATTACAAATCTTTTCTTGCTGGGGAGTTTATGATCCTCACTATCCTGAAGTTAATCCAGATTTAATCAATGTTGATATTCGCACCATGCAAATTACTCAAAAACAACTCTATCCTCAGTACTTAATGTTGCAAAGACAAATAGATTCTTTAAAAGAAAAATCAGTTTTACACTACAAGCAACAACAGTTAAGCCTAGATGATAACCAAGCCCTTGAGTTAGCTCATTTAATTATTACCATTAAAAAATCAATTTATGGCCCACATTTAATTAATTGGTACTATCAGCAAGGTCAATTTTACATTACTGAAATCAAGCCTATTTTAGTATCATCATCAGCTCAAAATAATAAGATCATCCTCTCTGGTGATTCATTGCAACCAGGTATTTCCAGCGGCTCGGTTTTTGTTCTAACAAATAAAAAACAGCTCCCAGAAATAAATTTTGGTCAAGTGTTGGTAATTAAAGAGTTAATAGCTGATTATTTACCAGTTTTGACAAAAGCCGCGGCAGTTATTTGTGATCATGGCTTGGCTATCCCCATGTTAGCCAAGCATATTAAAAAACACAATTTACCAACCATACTTAATACCATTCATGCCACCAAATACCTGAAGCCAGGATTATCAATTATTGTAGATGCTAACGCTGGTCTGGTTTTAGCAATGCCTACCCAAACACGCACGGTTAAACCAAATGTATTACCACTAACCATCACTAAAGTTTACATTTCAGCTGGCAATCCGCTTAAAGCAGCTGAGTATATTTCTCCTGCAGTAGATGGGGTGGGGGTGTTGCGGAGCGAATACTCATTTGCGAGTCTGGGAGAACACCCTCTTCATCTCTTAAAATCCAGAAAAAGGACTCAACTTAAAGAGATCTTGATCAAAACAATCCAAGCTTACCAAAAAACTAAGCCCAACCTGCCAGTAATTTATCGATCCCAAAATTTTACCTCACAGGAATTTAGAGCCTTAACTCATGCCGTCAGTTTTGAACCAACTGAACTCAATCCTTATTTAGGTCTACGCGGGGGATTAAAAATGATTAGCAGTTTTGAACTTCTTGATCTAGAGATGGAAGTTATGAATGAAGTCCTAACTACCAGCTCAGCTCCTCTAGGTTTTATGCTACCCTTTATTAGAACATCCAGCGAATTACAATTGATTACTAATTACTTGACTACTCGTTACTTGGTTAATCAACAGACCAATCTCAGTTTATACCTCCAGCTTAATACACCAGAAAACGTGCTTCAGCTTAGACATTATTTATCCAAACCTATCAGTGGCATCTCAGTTAATGTGCGCAGTCTTCACGCCCTATTGCACGGAATTGACCCTGACAATCCTGATATTTACTCCCTTTATCCCATAGATATAGAGTTAATGAGAGGTTTGTTGGAAAAAGTTATGCATGCAGTTTCATCGACAGAAAATAATGAAGAAACCATCCGAATCAGACCTAAGGCCATGTTGCATCTCGAGGATTATAATTTACAGCTGATCGAAATTGCTACTAGACTTGGATTTGATATTATTACGGTTAAACCAGAATTTGCTTCAAGAGCCAAACAGTGTATTGCGCAGATTGAAGAGCAAAGACTAAATGCTGTGTAGTAGATAAAAAAATGCCAAATATTACTTACATATACGCCCGAGAAATTCTTGATTCAAGAGGCCTACCAACCATTGAGTGCAGTGTCTGGTTAGATACCGGACACATGGTAATTAGCAGTGTTCCCACTGGTCTAGAAAAAGGAAAATTTAGTGCTGTTTCGTTAGTTGACAATGATCCGGATGAGATGACTGGTCAAGGAGTCGCAGAAGCCATTAACAATATTAACAATATTATCGCCCCACAATTAGTAGGAAAAAACCCCACCAAACAGACCGAAGCAGATCAACTCTTAATCAACCTAGACGGCACCCGTGATAAAAGCAGGCTTGGGGCCAATGCTTTATTGGCTGTATCACAGGCCATACTCAAAGCAGGCGCCATTTGCATGGAGATGCCACTCTATTACTATATCCAGCAAAAATACCAACTTACTACTAATTTGGAAATTCCGACCTGCATTTACAGTATGTTTAATGGTGGTATATATGGCACGAATAATCTTGATTTAAAAGATTTTTCTATTATTCCCGCCAGTCACATACAGTACCGCAAATCACTTAATATGGCAGTAACTTTTTTTCAAAAACTAGAAGGAGTTTTAATATCAAAGGAAGCGATTCATTGTGTGGGTAAGGTGGGTGGTTTTGCTCCCAATCTTTTTTCCAATACAGATGCTTTTGAAATTTTAATTGAAACAACTAAAACCACCCCCTATACTTTTGCTCAAGATTTATTTTTAGGAATAGATGTTTCCGCCTCTCACTTACTTGAGGATGGAAAATATTTTCTTAGAGATCGTTCTACTCCCTATACTGCTAAAGAACTTTTAGCTTATTATCGAACTCTACGCACCGCCTACCAAGTAACTCACATTGAAGACCCTTTCAAAGGAGATGACTGGAAGAGCTGGCAAGAATTAACTAAAGAACTAGGTGAAACCACTAATATTATCGGTAATAAACTCCTCACTGCAAACAAAGACCGTCTCCAGAAAGCCATTCAAGATCAACTGTGCAATACAGTGGCGATCAAGCCTATCCAGGCGGGAACGATTAGTGAAACTATTGATTTCATCAAAACTGCTAAAGAGTCTAACTTTAAAATAATTATTTCTCAGAGAAGTGGCGAGACTAATGATGATTTATTAGCAGACTTAGCCGTAGGAGTAGGAGCTCATTTTGTGAAATTTGGAGCACCCAATAGGGGCGAGCGTGTAGCTAAATACAACCGACTTTTAGAAATTTATCAACAACTTGCTAAGTGGCGCAATCCACAGTAAAATTCTATTCCCTATAGAAGGAGACATTATGAACCTATTACAACCTGGAACTGTGGAAGCTTGGATGGCCAATCCTTATGCTTTGGTTATTTTAGCCTTGCTATCATTTTCTGAAAGCGCTTTTTTTCTAATTCCCCCAGAGGTAATGGTTATTCCCATGGGCATTATTGCTCCCCACAAAGCTCTCTGGTATGGATTATTTATTTCAGTGACGTCAATTTTGGGGGCTATCTTCGGTTATTACTTGGGCGACAAGGGAGGAAAACCAATCTTAAGAAGACTTTTCAAAGAAGAACATACTCAAGCTGTGGAGAAACTGTTCCAAAAATACGACACTAAAGCCATCTTCATTGCTGCCTTCACACCCATTCCATTTAAGGTTTTTACCTTATCTGCTGGAGTTTTCTCTATAGATTTCAAACGTTTCCTCATCGCCGCAATTATTGGCAGAACATCTAGATATATGATTATGATGGGTTTAATTTTCTTCTTTGGAGAAAACATTCGTTATTTTATTGAAAACCAACTTGATGTAGTGATTGGGGTAGGGACTGTAGTCTTGATTGCTCTCATCGCGTTTTATAAACTAGCCATCCCCTTTATTGAAGAAAAATGGCTCAAACGCTCTATCAAAGATATGCTTTTGGGTTGGATGAAATAAGACCCAAAACGAACTGTTTTTTAACTTCAATGGAGTTTAGCCAGATTTGATCTATTTTGATTATTAAAGATGTGGTTGTTTATTCGTCTCATCTTCGGATATCCTATATTTAGTTCGGGAAATTTACGCCCGAAGATGAAAATTAAAAGGAGATTACCATGGCAGTCATACTTTACAAACGTCAGCGACAAATACTGGATTTTATCGCCCAATATATTCAACAAAATGGCTATGCACCGACTTTACAAGAAATTGCTAATGCTATTGGAGTCTCATCATTAGCTACAGTGCATGAGCACCTCCAGGCATTAGAGAGAAAAAAGGTGATTAAACGCTTTGACGGTCAGGTCAGAGGGATCGAATTACTTGATAGAACATTTTTGAGCAATGAGGGTATTGATGTCCCTATCATGGGCTATATTGCCGCTGGCAAACCAATTGAACCATATAGTGATCCGGATGCCACGTTTAAAGTTTCGCCAGAAATGATTTCTGGCAAAAAAAGAGCCTATGTATTACAAGTTAAGGGTCAATCAATGATTGAAGATCATATTGATGACGGCGATTACGTAGTGGTCGAAGAAACTCAGAGCGTAGAAGACGGTGATATTGTAGTGGCCTTACTTGATAATGGCCTAGCTACGCTAAAAAGATTTTATAAAGAAGTCACTAGAGTACGCTTAGAGCCAGCCAATGCTAACATGAGTCCCATCTATGCAACTAATGTTCAGATTCAAGGTAGAGTAGTGGGACTAATACGTAAATTTCAATATTAGTATCAAACTAGATATTTTTAGATCAAAAATATTAGCAGATATACCTTTGGACTGCCAATCTGACCCCTTTATTGCAAAGAGTTGATATATAGATCTATTTATCTAGTATAAATTGTTTTTCACAGTATTTTTGATCTAGATTGATATAGCATCTTAACAAATATAGATAATCCGAAAGACGGTTTAAGTATTGTAAAATTAAGACTGGAACCCTTGTTTGTTGGGAGTACTTAAAGGCAAGGCGCTCGCAGCGTCGGCACACTGTACGAGTAATATCTAATTGAGCCGCTAGCTTAGTACCGCCGGGTTGGAGAAACTTACTATGCCAACGATCTCCCAACAATGCTTGGATCATCTCAGCTTGCTTTTCTAATCTACCTAGAGCCAATTTTCTAAACTTAACACCAGGTGCTTTCACAATAACTGCGCTTAACTGGTATAAATCTTGCTGGACTTGTCCCAATGTATTTTTGTGGGGTAAAAAATCACTTTTAGCGTGTGCTATTACCAGTCCCATCCAGGAACTAAGCTCATCTAAAGTACCTATGACCTCCATAACCAGGCTATCCTTAGCCACTCGTTGGCCATTAGCCAGACTAGTTTGGCCACAGTCGCCGGTTTTGGTGGAAATTGAGCTCATCATGGTCAGTATACTAATTTTTTGTCCACGGGGCCGCAGAAAGCATGGGTCCGTAGACATCGTCCTCAATGGCGATTTTTAGGCTAGCAATATCTTTTTTAGTAGGCGGCCGCGACTGAAATTCTACTTGGCTGGCGTCGGTGATTACTGCCAAGGGTTGAGCCTCATTGGCTTCGCCCATCTCCACCACCGCGGCCGCAGCTAAACCCTCAGCCACATTGACTTGAGTCATTTGCAAATTCCTACCAAATAAATCCGGAGTGCCAATTTTATTAATCAAAGCCCTAAATCCACAGTGGGCAATAGCTGAACCGACCGTACCCCATTTCAGCGGCATAGTTCTGCTATCAGTGATTAAGACTCCCAATTGTTTAACCCTAAATTCTTTACGCAAAAACTGCCAAATCTCTTTAGCTGATCTGTAGGGATTTTTTGGTAAAAATGCATAATATTTACCAGTATTTGACTGATCAATGCCCGCATTAACTGCAATCGCGCCGTGTTTAATAGTTATCAACAAATTATATTTAGAATAACTCTCATTAATGTAGGCCTCAGCTTCTTTTTTAGCCAAAGCATGTTTCTCCCCGTGAGTACCGGTTTTAATTTTAGCCACCCGACTCTCACATAAAGCCACAACTTTGGACGTCACCACCACGATACTTTTTTCTTCTAACTCGCAAAGAGAATCTCTAATCAAAGCCAAGAGGTCGTAGCCTTTTTTAATAATCGGGGTTTGAATGGGCTTAACTTGCACTTGGGGCCTATTGTAAGGGAGAAGTTAATCCTTTTCTACCTTAAACACATTCGCACCTCCAATAGAGTCCAAAAGCTGCCATTGATAAGTGGTAAATGTAGAAATTTCCCAAGCCGAATTTTGTCTACTTTTTTCTGCGTCGTGGGGTGAAATCACATACAAAATTTTACTTTGAGAATAATCATCTATTCCCAGAGGTTTGATTCCATCGACATCCAAAAAATATCTATATCTCGTAGCTCTAGTATCTGAATCACTTAATGAAGCAATGTTAAGGCTTCTGGTTTGAGAAAGAGCATCTTTTGCAACCACGCCAGATAATTGACGCACTAGTGGCATGTTTTCTTGCCAAGTGGGTTGACGAAAAAGATCAATTGAGACTAATAATTTGACACAAAACAGAACTCCCGCAATGGTAAAAATAAATCTATGACCATGATGAGCGCTGGCTTTCAACAGTCCCTTAATAATAATCATTAGCAACCCAAACCAGAGATAGCTGCCGTAATAATCATTGGACAATGTTGGCATCATTCCAATCAAAATCATTAAACCCAACCATCCCCCAACCACCATCGTCTCTAATTGCAGATAATTGTTATTAATAAATTCTTTTATCTTTATAAAACCATAGCCCAAAAAGGCAATTGTGATCGGCCAAGTAAATTGCTCACTGATGGCTAATAATTTTGCAAATGTTTGATTGGTAAAAGTAAAAGGAGAAAAAATAATATTTTGCAAGACAAAATTAATCAGTTTTGGCGATGAATTTCCAATTAAACTTTCTTTTAAAATCTTAAAATAAAATCCTTGGTGAGTCAGATCAAAAAGTAAAAAATTAATATTGGCTAATAAAAACATACACGCAAACAAAATCGGGTGAAAAATAAAAAATGATAAATTTTCAACTTGTTTTCTTTTTTTCCAGATCATCATCAATATCCAAGGTACAACCAGCGCAACACTAAAATAATGAAGTTGAAACAATAAACCCAAAGTTAATCCTGCCAGCCCAGTCCAGAGTAAAGTTGGTTTTTCAAAAAATTTCCTTAAGAAAATTAGATAAATCAAGCCAAAAAATGGCATGGTGTTAGGATTCCACGGCCAGATCACATATTTAATAACTACTGGACTCAAAGCATAAACTGCAGCGACCGCCAGTGCCAATTTTTTATCACTCCACATTGATAGTAGCTGGTATACCAAAGCAACTGAGATTATTCCTAACGTGGCCGTAAAAATTGCCGATCCAACTGGATTAAAATCAGCTAGCCACAGCCAAGGTAACATTAGATAATAATGAAAAACTCCAAAAAAATCCTTCTCTGTTCCCAGCTCGTTATAGGGACCAAATAAAGTTAAATCTTTCTTTGCAATAATCTTCCTGATAGCCATCATGTCGCGGCCCTCATCCCAGATAAATCTCATCTTAGACTCAATCTGATAAAGCCTCACAAAACCAGCCAGCAACAAAATAAAACTTAAGATTATCAAATACTTTTTTTTGCAAAAAAATGCTTTGATATGACTTACATCCATATAAAATAGTCTAACAAAAAGATTATAATCTTTCTTAACAATCTCTTGACATTGTCTGGTATACTACCATATATGATAACCTCAGGAGAGATGCCAGCAACTAAGCACGACTTTGTACCAGCAGTCCGGGGGATGTGGGAAGAGGCAGTAAAAAGTGCTAGAAATGTAACATTAAGTCAAGAAGACTATTACAAATTAATGAGCTCTGGTGTCGTGTTTAGTTATCCACAGTTTACATCGAACCTGGAAGTTGTGGCCACTGTATCTAAGCAGGATTACGAAAAGGTAAAACTATTTTGTAAATAAACTCGAGGTTATTTCTAAACACACTTATCTTATCAAAGTCACCCCTGCTGGCTCTCCTTCCACCACGATCCAATATCTAAAAGGCGAATCTTCTCACATATCTAGAAAAGATTTTGTGTATCCACGATATAATGCTCTTTTAGATGAAGTTTAAACTTATCTCCAACTACCAGCCAACTGGTGACCAACCGCAAGCGATCGAAAAGCTAGTGCGTGGAGTCCGGGACAATAAGCCCCACCAGACTCTACTGGGCGTAACCGGTTCCGGAAAAACTTACACAGTAGCCAATGTGATTGAGCAAGTCCAAAAACCCACCCTGGTCATTGCCCACAACAAAACCTTAGCCGCCCAACTCTATCAAGAGTTTCGCGATTTTTTCCCAGAAAATGCGGTTAATTATTTCGTCTCATATTATGACTACTATCAGCCTGAAGCTTACATCCCTAGCACCGATACTTACATTGAAAAAGAGGCTCAGATCAATGATGAAATTGACAAACTCCGCCTATCAACCACCACCAACTTACTGACCCGTAATGACGTTATCGTGGTGGCCTCAGTCTCATGTATTTACAACCTTGGTTCGCCGGTAGAGTACGGACGGTTTATTTTAGAGATCATTGAAGGGCAGTTGGTACAACGGCAAGATTTATTACTCCGTCTTTCTCAACTCCAATATGAAGCTAGCAACACCGAACTGCGCCGAGGAACTTATCGTTTACGTGGCGACACTATTCAACTCTGGCCAGCTTATGAAGCTAAAGCATTACGGATTGATACTTTAGAAGATAAAATTACTAAAATTGACTGGATTGACCCCATCACCGGCACCAAGATGAACCCAGATAAAATGACGCTTTATGAACGAGGGCAAAAAACTTTTGTCATTTACCCGGCCAAACATTATGTAATTGACCCCAAAACTCAGACCGATCAGTTTGAGGCCATCTTTGCAGATCTGAAGCGCAGGCTCGAAGAGTTTAAAGATCAAGATAAAATCTTTGAGGCCCATCGTTTAGAACAAAAGGTCAAGTATGACCTGCAAATGATTAAAGAGTTTGGCTTTACCAATGGGATTGAAAACTACTCCCGCTACTTTGATGGCCGCCAACCTGGCCAGCCACCCTACACCTTGTTGGATTACTTTAAACACAATGCGGCTGAGTTTGGCTCGGGCTCGTTCTTAACAGTGATGGATGAAAGTCACATGAGCATTCCCCAAATTGGCGGTATGTATGCCGGTGATCAGTCACGCAAGCAAACTCTGGTGGAATATGGCTTTAGATTACCTAGTGCCTTAGATAACCGACCCCTTCGATTTAATGAGTTTCAGGCCCGTATCCCACAGGCAGTCTATGTCTCTGCTACTCCTAGAGAATGGGAAGTAGAGAAAAGTGGGGGTGAAGTCATTGAACAACTGGTTCGACCCACGGGTTTACTGGACCCGGAGATTGAACTTCGCAAAACTCAAGGGCAGATTGAGGATTTAATTATCGAGATTATTAAACGTAAACAATTGAGGCAACGAGTCTTAGTCACCACCCTGACTAAAAAAATGGCAGAGGCATTGACGGAGTACTTAAATGATCAGGATAAGATCCGCCAGTTGGTGGAAAGCTTTATTACCAAACGAGATCAGCAGGCAGAGCAGGTGGATCCAGATAAAATTATTTTAAAGAGTGACTTGTTACCAATAGAGGGAATGAAGATGGGGCAGATTCCACCGCAATATCAAACTCAGGCGGAGTTACCTTTAGAAATCGATTTACGGAAGCAGATTCTTTATCCCAAGGTAGCTTACTTGCACTCCGGGGTGGAGACGCTGGAGCGCTCAGATATTCTAGCGGATTTACGAAGCGGGGAGTATGACGTGGTGGTGGGAATTAATTTGCTAAGAGAGGGGTTGGATTTACCGGAGGTGACGTTGGTGGCAATTTTAGATGCAGATAAGGAGGGATTTTTGCGCTCCAGGATTTCACTGATTCAAACCATGGGTAGAGCCGCGCGGCATGTGGAGGGCAGGGCGATTTTATATGCGGATAATTTAACCGGCTCAATGCAGGTGGCAATTGGAGAAACCCAGCGCAGACGCCAGGTGCAGGTGGAGCATAACCGCCAATATGGGATTGATCCCACAACGATTGTTAAGCCAATCCGAGACAGGATGATTGAGAAGAAGGAGGAGGAACTCAAGACTCACAAGGGGGAAATGTTTATTGTCAATTTGGGTAAAGAGCAGGTGGATCTAACCGCGGTTGATCCGGATGCGTTAACGCCGGATGATAAAAGAAAGATGATGAAGAAACTGCGGACTAGAATGAGACAAGCCGCAGATGAAATGGACTTTGAGCTAGCGGCGGTGTTGCGGGATAAGGTGGGGGAGTTGAATTAAGACAAGCATTCTTTACCTCCTCCTGCATTAACGGTGCCAGTTAGCGGTTTTTTAAAAGGAAAGAGTTAGGCACAGCCATGCTACGAAAAAATACCACAAGTTTTAGATGATAAGCCGAACCCTGCACCAACAGCACTCCCGACATTTAATCAGCTAAACACACCAAGATTACCGTATGTGCAATAAACATCCATCTAACTTTTCTTATTCCCTTCACCCTCCCAACTTACCCACTTCTACGCTATAATGATTGTTCGTATTTTCTGCGGCTAAATCAGAAAAATTTTTATGATTCAAGATCAAATCGTTATCACTGGTGCCCGAGAGCACAACTTGAAGGACGTCAACGTCAAAATTCCCAAAAACAAACTAGTGGTCTTCACCGGACTGTCCGGGAGTGGTAAAAGCTCACTCGCCTTTGACACTTTATATGCTGAGGGACAACGTAGGTATGTGGAGAGCCTCAGCTCCTACGCCCGTCAGTTTCTTGGAGTAATGGGCAAGCCTGATGTCGATCAAATCGACGGTTTATCTCCCGCTATCTCCATTGACCAAAAAACCACTTCCCACAACCCTCGCTCCACTGTGGGAACAATT
>JAHJTF010000001.1 GCA_018830045.1 Patescibacteria group bacterium
AGCTGGGTTTGCAACTCACCCTCTTGAGTCTGCTGGGCCTGCTTGGCGCTCGCGCTCAGAAGACTGCTCTGTTGACTGCAAAACTCCTCTGCTTCCTCTAAGTACTGCCTCTCTTTTTGACTGAAAATATAAATCTTCTCCCCATCTTGGAGCTTTTGCGCCAGATTCAGCTCTTGAGAAACAAAGGCCGGGTCAGCTTGCTTGGCAAACCCCCCGGCTTTATTTATTGCAGCTGCCAGACGACTCCCTACCTCTAACTCGTACAAGCCCGGCTGATTAACCGCCCCAGCCAGATCAACGTAGAGCTGGGCTTTAGCAGGTGATACCATAGCTGATCCTGAGGCAACCGGAGCAATTTCCTCGCTGATACAAACGGTGTTGGTAGTCGTAATCATTAAATAGAGTCCGCCCCCAATAGCTGATAAACCAATTAAGACTAGGGTTGAGGAAATTAGTAATTGCCAGCTAAACCAAGCGCCCTGCCCGGAGTTGAACCTAGAGCTAAACCAAGAGCTAAGCCAGGAGTTGGACCCAGAGCTAAGCCCGGAGTTGGATCCAGCGCCAAGTCTTGGCCTGGATATTTTTTCCTCAAGTAAGAAATTTTTTTCATCAAACATGATACTAGTAAAACACGCTGTGATTACCAGAAGTGTGATAAAAAAGTTGTGAAATTAAACTCAGGAAAAATTTGATAAAAAGATAAGAAATTTGATAAAAAGATGAGAAGCACTCACGCACGTTGATTTTAGCTAATATATGTGTACAATCATACACATGACTGATTATTCCAAACAAGAACTAGCAACTAAATATCTTTGGCTAAAAGACATGGCAACTACACTGCAATATGGCGAGCTACCCAATGACCGTCGAGTCCAGCTCAAGATTCCCGCCGCCGTAGTCAAAGAAATTGATCTGGCTTTCCCCAATATCACTCGTAGCAAATTATTTACCCAGCTTGCTCTAGAAGCTTTGCAGAGAAAATACCGCTATGGAGATCCAGACTTAAGCTTACTAGCTCAAGAAGAACAGCACGATCTTGACCAGATGTGGCACTATCTAGAGGAGCGTGATGGGAGTGCGATAATGAGCATGATGGAGGGGGGACGTGATAAGGAGCATAATGGAGGGGGGCGCGATGCCAAATAAAAACCCTCTCGCATCACCCCTCCAAACCGGAACCGTTTGTTTAGTCCGTTTTCATCCCAGCACAGGATCAGAGCTCAAAAGATTCCGCCCAGCAGTCATAGTTTCTGAAAAAATCAATCAAATAGACTCGCGCTTTGTTTTAGTCGCTCCCTTTACCGCTAACACTAGTTCTTTTAATCAAGATTACGAATTATTCATTAAGAAAAATAATATCTTAGAACAAGACTCAGTCTTACTGTGCTGGTATCTACGGATTATTGACACCAACCGCGTTGAAACTGTCTTGGGGAAACTGACTAACGATGAAGTTGAGCAAATAATGCAAAAAACTCAACAACTATTTCGTCCCAAAACCATTTCGTCCTAACTAATTTTATTTCGCTGCAAGTCTTATAACCAAACTCACGATTCTGCCCGGCACGTAGATCTCTTTGACCACTTTTTTGCCCTTCAGATAATTTTGAACTGACTCCACCTTTTTGGCTGCGGCCAAAACTACTTCTTTTTCCTCAAGCTGATCATGAGCAACCAACACCTCTCCCCTCACCTTGCCGTTAATCTGGACCGGAATAGCAACTTGTTGCTCTAGAGCTAGAGCTTCATCCCACTCTGGCCAAACGTCTAGATGGATACTCTGAGCTGGATTTTCAGCTATTTGTTTTTTAGCTACTTGGTTTTCAGCTATTTCCTGGTAAAGCTCTTCCGCCATAAATGGGGCAAACGGGGCTAAAATTTTAATAAAAGCCAAAACATCAGTTGAGCTAATCACTGCCGGGCTACCTACTTCCTCTGCTGTCTCTTTTACCACCGCTTTCTTTGTTGTCTCCTCTTTTACCGCCGCCTCCCACACATTTATTAACTCCATCATCATCGCAATAGCGGTATTAAATTTTAACGCCGGGATATCTGCGCTTACTTTTTTAATGGTTTGATGAAGCTTGCGCTGGAGTGCCTCATGAGTAGAAATTTCCAGATCATTAGACGCAGTTGACCATGTTTGAACTAGTTGGTAAACCCGACTTAAAAAGCGATAAATCCCAACCACCGCACTCACGTCCCACGGCTTGTCAGCTTCAATTGGACCCATGAACATCTCGTACATTCGTAAAGTATCCGCCCCAAATTTCTCCACTACTTCATCTGGGGTAATCACATTGCCTTTACTCTTACTCATTTTTTTACCATCTGGGCCCAAGATCATGCCCTGATGACGCATTTTCAAAAACGGCTCATCAAAGTCTAGATAGCCTTGATCGCGTAAAAACTTGATGAAAAATCTCGAGTAAAGCAAATGGAGTACGATGTGCTCTGGCCCAATCATGTAAAAATCCACCGGCAGCCATTTTTGAAGCGCAGCGGGATCAGAAAAAGCAGTTTCATCCCGAGAAGCCACATAGCGCAAAAAATACCAACTTGAGTCGACAAAAGTATCCATAGTGTCAGACTCTGGTGTCCAGCCTTTACCATAAAGCTTTTCCGTACGAGCCTTAAGCTCAAGTGAAGATTTCAGGGGTGATTCGCCGGTAGGTTTAAAATCTACGTCTGTGGGCAACTCCCAAGGCAAGTGTTCTTCTTTAACCGGATGGGGCTTACCTTCTGGGTCGTAGACAATCGGGATGGGTGCACCCCAATAGCGTTGGCGGGAGATGAGCCAATCACGGAGTTTGTAGATCGTCGCCGGGCGTAAAGCATAGGCAAATTCCTCTAGTAGTTGCTCTAATGATTCTATAAAATCTAGACCATTAAATCTCCCTGAGTTAACCATCTGTCCATAGTCGCTGTAATAAGTTTGCCATACATGATCATCATACTCGCG
Organism: Patescibacteria group bacterium; assembly: GCA_018830045.1. Classification (GTDB taxonomy): domain Bacteria; phylum Patescibacteriota; class Microgenomatia; order UBA1400; family PJMF01; genus JABBGTR01. The sequence continues at coordinate 2,966 of JAHJTF010000001.1, forward strand.
GCCTTCCCAAGCTATCACTTGTTTGATTTCCAAGTTGTGTTTTTTAGCAAATGCAAAATCCCGCTCATCATGAGCTGGCACTCCCATCACTGCCCCAGTACCATATCCGCTCAAAACATAATCAGCTACATATACCGGCACAGCCTGGCCACTAGCCGGATTTACTGCTTTTAACCCAGTGTCTACTCCAGTCTTATCCTTTTCCCCGATCTGACGCTCCTCTTCTGTTTTCCTCAAAGCTTGTTCTAGATACTGCTTCACTTGACCACGCCTTTTTTCAGACACCCGTTTTAATAAATATAGCTGCTTAAATTTTTCAGGTGAGACCGCCACAAAGGTCGCCCCGAAAACTGTATCTAGACGAGTAGTAAAACAAGATATTCGCGCAGTAGCTCTATTTTTAACTCTTTGGAGTAATTCCTCATCCAGCCAAGGTTTGAGCGGCATTTCTTGCAATAACCTTGACAACTCTAGTAATTTTTCCGTATAATTTGAATTGAGAAAAGGAAGCTGAAGGGTATTAATCCCCTGAGGGTGCGGATCACAAGCACAAGACAGCTTCTTTTTTTTGTGCTTATTTTTGTGATTCTCATGACACTGTTGCCACTGCGCGCGTTTAGATTCAAAACTATCCTCATTTTCGCCACGCCAAATCACTGAATAAACATGCTTCTCATGCTCAAGCTCTCTTACAACTACTTTCACTACTGCCCCATCCACAAACTCCTCAAATGACCAAAATTTAATTACTCCATTTTTAATTTTCTTTTCTCTAGCGGTCACCACTGCGCAAGGACTAGTTAATACTGAATAAATTTTAGGAACTGCCAGTAAACGAAAAAGCCTTTCGGATCCAGAACGAAACTTTACACCAAAATGTTGCCAAATTTCTCTGCTGAAAAACACCTTACTATCTAAAACTGGTACTTCTACTGCGCTTCCCACCAGCTGTTTTTGATACCATTTTTTAATAATTTTCTCAAGCTGGTCTAGGGTATGATCTAAAGCAACACTAGTTGTTGGTAGGGCATCTTGATCTTTAAGCTCATCCATCTCGCTCTGAGTAACAACTATAAAATCTACTTCTGCCCCGTCCTTCTTCCCGATCCAATTTAATTGCTGTGCCTTGGTGGGTGCGGGCCAATCTACCTGATCCAATCCAGCAATCAACTCATCTTTATAATCTGTAATCTTAAAAAACCATTGCTCCATCTCCTTTTGCATCACTTGAGTATCACACCGCTCACACACACCATCCACCACTTGCTCATTAGCCAACACCGTCTGACAAGACGGACACCAGTTCACCATCCCAGTGTCTTGATAAGCTAAGCCAGCCTTATACAACTGCAAGAACAACCACTGAGTCCATTTATAATAGCCGGGGTGGCAAGTGGCCAATTCATTAGCAAAATCATAAGAAATCCCCAGGCGCTTGATTTGACGACGGAAAGTATTAATGGCATTTTTAGTGGTTTTAACCGGCGGTACTCCAGTCTGAATAGCGTAATTTTCTGCTGGCAAGCCAAAAGCATCAAAGCCCACTGGAAAAAATACATTTTTACCATTCATTCGATAGTAGCGAGCCAAAATATCTAGAGCTGTTTTGCTTTCCACATGCCCCACATGTAAACCTTGCCCAGAGGGATAAGCAAAAGCAAACAAAAGATACATTTTATCTTTAATGTTTTTTATCTCTTGGTTCTGGGTCTTTAGAAAAAACTTGTTTTCCTCCCAGTATTGCTGCCATTTTTCTTCAATTTTGGTGTGGTCGTATACCTTAGACATAGAGCTTTTCTATTCTACCAGAAAATATCTTCACTGCTTTCTACGCTTGGTCAAAGAATCCCAAACAGCACTCGCTTATCTTAAATATACGCTCCCGGTAATCATAATCTGTTTTACCAATCAGGTGTCGGGCAGGCTACTGGTGTAGAACGGAAACTTATCATTTTTTGTTAGCGGGTTCAATCCCCGTCCTGTCCACACTTTGATAAAAAAACCCATGAATGTATTTTCGAAAAACTTTGAAAAACTAGAGTATTGCAAAAAAATGAAAATTGGCTAAAATACTTATTAATTGATAAGTTTTCGTTACGGGGATTCCCCGCCAACAGAACAATTGATCCCGCCAAAAGCGGGATTTTTTGTTGATCAAGCTTAATCCCCCCGTCCTATCCGCACCCTTTGTCCGAACCCTTCTTCCACACCCTCCTTCTTCCACGCCATGCCAACTATACGCTATACTGTTCTTAATGACTGCCCGTTTATCGACTGCTTTCCACACTATTTCTATGGCTCTAGGAATAGCGCTGATTTATTGGTGGCTCCACATCCCTTATCTCCAAACTTACTCCCTCCAAGCATTTGCCCTCATCGGGCTGGTTTATTTTTTTGTCAAAGGCCTAAGCAAAACTAAAGCCTGGCATATCTTGCCGGCGTTTATGTCCATTGAGACTATGCTGGCCACCATGGCATTTTTATTACTCATTGGCGCTACTGGCAATACTTCCTCTTGGTTTTATCCCCTCACCTATATTCATCTTTTCTTTGTTATTTTTTCCAGTCGTGTTGGCACCAGTATCTTGGTCACTATGCTAATTATCCTTTTTCATTACGGTCTCTCGCCCAATCTAGTCCAACATGAGCTCGTCTCTCTGCTCACTCTCCCGATCGTCATGGCCTTTTTTATCTTTGCCAAACTCCAACATGAAGAGGCCACTAAAGATCAGCTCATTATTGCCGAAGAAGAAATCAAACTGAGTGAAATTGAGGCAGAAGAGTTTCAGCTTGAAAATTTTTTACAAAATTTTTTAGAACCTAAAATCACACAATTTGAGAAACTCTTAGAATACCCCGGAAACCTCGATGTTATAAAAGGACAACTTCACTTGATTAAGATAGAGATAGAAAAACTTTTAAGCCGCATTAAAGCGGCTGGTTAAGCTATGAAAAAATGGGTCATCATCCTCGGACCACTCTTTATTTTCCAAGCGTGCAAATTAGCCCCTTTGGACAGATTAGTGCCCCTAGCTAGAGCTGATCGGCTTGAGTCTGATTCTTATGTCATCCAGTTTGGTAATTTTAATATTGGCTCAGGCGGTGGCGACACCACCAATTACGGCCTCACTTATACCATTGGCCAAACTGCGCCGGGACCGTTTGGACAGTACGGCACCTCGAGCTACTTCATTGGGAGTGGATTTCAATATATTTATCAAATTCACACTTTTGGCTTTACTATTGATAACACAGCTATTGATCTGGGTGAGCTGACTGTTGGGGTGCACAATACTGCTAGTAATAAACTGAGTATCACTACTCGGGGTGCCGGCGGGTACACTATTTACGCTTATGAGCAAACCCCCCTGACTCGCAGTAATGGCACCGACACTATCCCCGATACGACCTGTAACGCCGGCACCTGTTCCGAGGCCATAGCTGGTGTCTGGACCAATCAAAACATTCCTGGATTTGGATTTAATGTAGTTGGAGCTGATACTGCCGCTGATTTTTTAGATAGCACCTACTTCCGCCAGTTCGCCAACGACAGCGCTGCTGAAGACATGCAGGTCATCATGAGTAACACCAACATCGTCAGAAACTCTCAGGGTACTGTCACGTACAAGGCTGGCATTACGGGTAGCGTAGCTGCTGGCAATTATCAAACTGGAGTAGTTTACGTGGCTGTGCCAGGATACTAACTAGACTTACTAAATCGAGATACTAACTAAGTTTAACTATGAAAAAATTAATTTTATCACTCTTAGTCTCGATACCGATATCCCTAACATTAGCGTCAACCCAGGCTTTGGCTCAAGCTCTTGATCCAGATTTTAGCCTAACCGTCTTTCCTCCCACAGTTTATCTCACCATCAAGCCTGGGAGCTCGATGACACACCGCATCTTGCTCAAGTATGACGGCAAGATTGCTGTGAAAATTAACCCCGAACTGGTTGATTTTGCTACTGATGGCTTGACCGGCCTACCCATTTTGCAAAAACCTTCAAAATTAGGCTATATTAAGCTCCAAAATCCAGATAAACAACTGGGAACGCCGTTCTTACTTAAGCCCAACTCTCAAGTTGAACTAATACTAAAAATTGACCCGCCCTTACACGCCAAGCGAGCTGAGTACCCGCTCACGCTGTTACTGACCGCTGTCCCAGATACAACGGTAATTTTTGATGGCAGTAGTGCTCAAACTTCTGGGGCTGTAGCCAGCAATGTTATTCTCTCTGTCCAAGATGACTATGACAATCAGGGCGAGCTGGAGATTGATCACCTCAAGCTCCCTAAAATTATTGACAGTTTTGCTTCAATTAAGTTCTCTACTCTAGTTAAAAATACAGGGCGCAATGCCGTAGCTGTGGGCGGGAAAATTCAGCTCCGTCACGGTTGGTCTGGTAAAGAACTAAAAAAGTGGTTTATCTATCCAGACGTGGTCTTGGCTGAAAATACGCGACAGTTGCGCGGCTTGCTTCAAGATCCTGACGCTTTAGAACCAAACCAGGAGATTACTTTTGAAGAGTTAAGCTATAAACCACCTTTTCTCATCGGTCCGTATGAGGTTATTGTCGACGTGGGTAGTGCCAATCAAGCTGACAATGTTATCCAACAGCGAACTCAACAAGTCATTGCCCTGCCCTTGTCTGTAATTGGTTTGTTAGGTTTGGGACTGATCTTGTATCTTGCTTACTACCGTTTAGAGGGCAAAAAACTGCAGCAAAAACAGTATTAATGCTAATGCTAATGCTAATGCTAATGCTAATGCTAATGCCAGGCTAAACTAGTTCTTGCATTAAGAAAAGTATTCTTGCATACTAATTAATACTATCTATGAATCTTAAGCGTTTGTTATTGGTAAATAAAAAATCCGTAGCGGTAATAATCGCAGGGGCACTGTTGATGGGCGTGGCGGTAATGGCTGACCAAAGCCGAGCCGTGAGTCTCACTAGCGTCTCCGCCACCCTTTCTAACCCCAGACTTTCCTTCCGCGGTGCTCTAACTAGCGGCAACACCACTGGTTCTTCCATTGTCATTATCAACACGACTGCCAACAGCTATCCTTCCACCTCATCTGCTCAGCTAGTTGAGGGTGATGTCCTCCGTATTGGTAGTGCTGGGGGTCTTGGCTCTTACACCATGGCCAGTACTAGTTCCCTCTCTACTTTCTCTATTACTACTGGGCTCTCTGCTGGTCATGCCGATGTCGGCGATGATGTCATCTCAAGCCAATCTGCTGCTCAAACAGTGCGTTTCACCACTGCCAATGCCATCGCTAATGGGCGCTTCCGCATCCTAGTTCCAGCCCTAGTTAATGATGCCGCCTCTTCAGATGGTATCCCTGACGGCGGCTTCTTTGATCTTGGAGCGTCCGCGCCCACCGTCACATGCCCCAGCAATGCTAATGCTACTTATGACTTTTTTAGCGTAGCTCAGGGCAACAATGGTGATGCTACTGCTTCAGCCCAAACTATCAATGGTCTCGATTATCACGTTTTTGAGTGTGCTTACTCCGGCACTGGTGCGGTCGGGACTCCATTTGATGGTACTACTAACGGTGCTATTACCGTCACCTCTCTCATCAACCCTGCCCCAGTGACTAACCATACCACTGGCGTAGCTGATAAACATAACATTATTGTTCAACACCTTAACAGCAGTCTAGTGGTTCAAGATACAACCACGGTCGGAATTGGAGTTATTGAAGCGGTCAAAGTCACTGCTTCTGTCCCAGCCCAAATTACTTTTAAAATCATCGGGGTAGCTAAAGCCACCACCGCCTGTGGCGTTTCTACAAATGTCATGACTACTGCCGCGACTGTACCTTTTGGGGATGTCCCCCTAGATGTCTTTACTAACGCCGCTCAAACCCTGACTGTCTCCACTAACGCTGTTAATGGCTACAGCGTCACCACCATTGCCAATGATCAACTAGGACGAAATGGCGGTGCTTGCGCTGGAGACCCAACTGCTACTGGCAACACTAGCTGTATCCCTGATTCTAGAGGCGACAACACTACTATGTCTCATACCGCCTTTGATAAATGGGATGCTAACGCCACCAAGGGCTTTGCTTACTCCCTTTTTGACTCCGATAACTCGATTAACAACGGCAGTGCTGAAGCCTTTAATTACAACATAGGCTCGGGCAGCTGTACTGGCGCCAGCTACTGTGCCAAACAGTTTGCTGATACTGAAGGTAGTCAAGTAGCTCAACAAATCTTTGGCAGTAACACCGTGGCTGATAACGAAAACCTGTTTGTGTGCTACCGCGTCATTCCAGCTACAGTCACCGCCGCTGGTAATTATGAAAACTTTATTACTTACACTGCTACAGCAACTTTTTAAAAGATGACACTATAAAAACACTATAAAAATATTAAAAATATGAAAAAATCTGCCCTATTTTCTACCCTGTTTATCGCGCTCGCCGCTCTGTTTCTCTCTAGTCAAATTATTTTTGCCCAAAGTGCTGCTTTAGCCGAATCTAGCCTCACAGCCATTCCCCCTCGTTTGGGTGAAGATTTATCTTTAAAAGTTAAGCCAGGTGAAAAAATTCAAACCAGTGTTAGGGTCCGCAATGGTAGTTCAGAAACATTGACCGTGCAGAGTCTAGCGCAAGATTTTATCGTTGATCTTAATGGAGAAACTCCCACTCCAATCAATGATCAGACCTCCAATCGCTGGAGCTTGGCTTCTTGGGTGGTTCTGACTCCAAGCGTCCAAGAAATTCTAACAGGGGAGACGGCGATTATTAATGTAATTATTGAAGCACCCTCAGATGCTCTCCCCGGTGGTCATTACGCCATGATTACTCACCAACCCAATCTAGGTGGGAGTAAGGTTAATCCCGCCCTCACTCTAGCTCACAGCTCCGCAGCCACCCTCCAACAGCGCGTCGGCACCCTCTTATATGTGACAGTGGAGGGCCCGATCAATGAAGCGGCGTTTATCCGCGGGCTAACCATCCCTAAGTTTACTGAGTTAGGTCCTGTTCCCTTTTCTTTTATGATTGATAATCAATCTGATATTCACATCCGGCCACAAATTGGAGTGGAGATCTATAACTTATTTGGTAGAAAAATTGAAACTATTAACCTAGAAACTAAAAACGTTTTCCCCTTCATCGCTCGTGATTTTGCTGGCCAATGGGACCGCATCTGGGGCTTTGGTCCTTATACTGCCAAGGTAGTCATGAGTTATGGTTCTACCGGTCAATTGGCAGTAGCGACTGCTAGCTTCTGGCTTTTACCAATCACCCTGCTGTTAGCCTTACTAATAGTGCTGCTGACCATAGTTGCCATTGTCATTGTCATTCGCCGTCACTTGCTTCATCGTCGGGATGATCAAAGGGCCAAAATTGAGATGCTAGAAACTAAAGTTTCGCAACTAGAGCAAGAGAAGTTGCGGAAGTTTGATAAATAAAGACTTCACCTGCTTCCTGACTCCAACCTGCTTCCTGACTTCATCTACTTCTTTTTGACTAAATATTTTTGGCCAAATTCATATATTAACTAGTTTTGGGGCAGGTAGGATTTGATGAGATCTCATCAAAAATGATGAGTTTGCATCAAAAATGAAATGAGCGCTCTGAATAAAATAAATTACTGCTAATGAGGAATCAACTACATCTTTGCTAATCTTTAAACTATACTTAGAGTTAAAGCTAAATGCCACGCCCGTCTGCCCTCACCACCATCGCTTTAGTAACTCTATGGAGTTATTTTTTTCTTGGAGCCTTTCGCCCAATTCCAATTATCGCTCAATCCACCCTCAATACCGACCCAAAAACAGAAAATATCACGATTAGTGCCACAGTAAAAGACAACATCCCGCCTACTACTCCCGTCCTGATCTTTCCCACCAACAATAGCTACGTCACCACCGGTTATGTAACTTTCATCTGGCAAGGCTCGACTGATACTAATGGGATTAAAGAATATGAATTATCTCTAGATGGAGTAATTTACCTGCCTGACATTCCACCTAACGATGCCGAAACTAGCAAATTTATCCTCGATTATGATGCCGATACTGGATATTACACTCTTAAAGTCAAACAGCTCATCCCTGACGGCACGCACACTTGGAAAATCCGCGCCAATGACATGCTGGACAACGGTACGGACTCTGCTACCTGGAGTTTTACTGTCGATACTCAAGCGCCAAGCTTTGTGTTGACTAAAATTGGCAATGCCTCAGTCTCGATTTCTGCTCAAGATATAAGCACTATTCCACAAAACCCAATTGAGTTAGAAGACAATAAACCCAAGCTTTTAGGCAATGGTGAGGCCAACAGCGCTGTCGTCTTAACTGTCACTATTCCTGATGATCCTACGCAAACTTTTACCGGCACCACTGATATTAATGGCAACTGGGGCCAACAACTAGGAATTCTCCCACGTGACGTGGTTATCACCCTTGATTTTACTATCACTGATCTGGCTGGGCTCGTAAGTCTGCTCAACAACGTCCAGTTCATCATTAAAACCGCAACCATCACTTACCCGCCAACTTCGCCCACCCCCTCGCCCAGCCCCACTGTCTCCCCCAGCCCTGGCGTTACTCCCAGCCCCACTCCTAGCCCCCCAGCCGTACCCTTAATCACTATTCCCCTGACCCCAGCGATTGAGATTGCCTATGAAATTTTTCAGGAAGCCTGGGAACGTTTGCCCGCGCCACTCAAAGCCATTATTGCCTCTGTCCCACCAGAAATCCGCACCTATCTAGTTAGCACCGCTATAAATTTCGCCCCCATCTCAACCCTGCTCTTACTCGCTTTGCTTGCCCTCTTAGTTCTTTTGGCCATGATTAGCCGTTTCGGCAAAGATCTTTCCCCTCACCTCATCTGGCGTACTCTCCAAGCCCTACACCTCTTCCCCGCCCTGCCCACCGGCAGGCACGCTGACAAACCTCAAGGGCTTGTTTATGACAGTCGCACCCACGCTGGAGTTCCCTTCGCTTTAGTTGAGATCAGGAATGAAAAGGAAGAAGTAGTTGATAGCGTGGTGACTGATAAGCATGGTCTTTACCGCGGCCTCATTCTCTCTCCAGGCAAATATCAACTTGCTGTGGCCCATCCAGATTTTCGTTTTCCCACTAATCAACTAAGGGCAACTTACTTAACCTTAACCGAGTTCTATCGCGGGGAGATCTTTGAAATAACTAATAAGTATCAAGCTAAAAACCAACTGTTGTACTTGATTCCAGTTGACCCACTTGATATGAACTCACCCGATGTTGACCCACCTGACTACAAACAGCGACACTTTGGCCTGACCCTTTATCTTTGCAGCCAGCTGATCTGCGTTCTCTTTCTACCCCTGTTTGTCGTCACTGGCATTCTGACTCTAATCTTTCCCACCGCCTGGAACTGTCTGGTGTTTGGTGGTTATTGTTGGCAGGTTGCTTCCAAAGCCATTCATTGGTTCAAAACTCCTAATTTGACCGGCAATACCATTGATGATAGCGGGCAATCGCTAGCAAATACCATTATTGCTGTGATTGACCCTGCCGCTCACCAATTTACCGCTCTGACTCAGACTGATACTGATGGCGCCTTTATTGCTTACGTCCCCACTGCGAAACTCGCCGCGAAATCCGTTACGGAACTCACTGCAGACCCCGCTGGGCTACTACTAGCCATCACTAAGCCCGGCTTTATTTGGGTTGAAAACGGCTCAGTAGTAACCCAGTACACCCTAGATCTAACCCAAGAGAAAAAACACATTATTGTGAGTTTAAGAGCTGCTTGATAACCTATTTTCGCACTATTTTCGCACGAAAATCCTCCAGCATATCTAAATTTTCTATTCCTGCATAATTACCGATTTATTCCTGCAACCTCTAGTAAACTTATTCCCGCAATATAAAAAATATGCTTACAAACTAAGCTTTCTAGATCAAATTATTAATCGGTTTTGTCAAGAACCATCAACCCGAACCAGACATAATAATTTTTGCCCGAAGTTAAGCAAAAGCAATCAAACCTATTCATAGAAACAACGAAAATAAAAGAAAACTGCAAAATTAACTTAATTAACATCAAACATCGAGCGCAGCTGGGTTAAGAGCTGCATGGCTGTTTGCAGATGAGGGTAGTAGTGATGCAGAAATCCAGGATCGGTGCCTAAAATATTAAAAAAGCGATCAAATACCGAATAAATCTGCAATCGAGCCTTCTTAGTCAACCTTTTTTGCTCATTTTTTTGCTCTAGCAATTGATTGATTTCATTGCTAATTCCAGAGTAAATTTCCACAATATCCGATAACATATAATGCTCATCGATGGCGAGGCGCTCATCACCAAAGAACCATTGACTCACCCCCATCACCGTAACTGCGCCCACATACATCTCTTTACAAAGATTAATTATCTGACTTGGAAACTCTCCGGGGTAAAGATATACCCCTCGGGTGAAAGCAAAAGCGTGATTGTCTAGTAGAAGCTGGCGCAGATACCTAAAGTGTGGATCTCCCTTAGGTCCATGCAGAAAGATTAGGGCTGACCATTGACCTTGCCATGTCTGTAGAGCAGGCGAAAAAACCGGAAATTGAGCTTCTAGGGCGTCTTTGCCATGAGAGGTGAGATTAATGACGGTTTGTTCCCCCACTGTCTGTGTGCGCACCAGATATTTTTGAGCTAAATAATGAACCAATGACCGCCGGCCGCCTGTAGTCATATCTGGGAGGAGGAGTTCTAGTTGTTGGTGAGTAGCGGTGTAGAGTTTCTCCCCCGCCGGTGTGTAGAGCCAAGTGAGAAGTTTCTGGGTGTTTTGTTTCATATTAAATAACCAATTTTACAGTTACTACACTTGAGGTAAGCAGTGTCCATTAAACTCCACATAGTTGTCGGGCGCGGCGCATGGTGTGCGGGTTGGGATTGCGACCTCAACTTGGCGGGATCGTTACCCGTCGCGTCCACAACTTGTTTTACTAATGACAAAGGGGTTTTTTGTTGCCACAAGTCTCCGCAATTTTGATGAGTGACAACAGTAAAAAACTGAGTTAAAATATCCTTTGTAGGTCGCAATCCTAACTTGCGGGTAACACCCGCCAAACTATACAAGACACCCCTTAAGAGAGGGGTTTTTTGTTGCCACAAGTCTCCACTAGCAAACTCTTCCAACCTTTCTTCGGGTTTCTCTCTACTCTCGATATAAATATTTATGTCAATCATTGCGGTGATTATAATTACTGCATTGTGAATAAGTTTTGAGAGTTTTCCACAATCACCATTACCCGAAACACACTAAAGTAGATCATTGATCCTACTATCTTGAGGCAAAACCCTCTTGTTTATATTCTCCTTCACATACTACATGATTTCTAACTAGATGCACAAGTAGATAAAACCATGGAAAACTTTGGTCTAAAAACTACTTTGACTATATATGCGCTGATGCGCGCGCGTGACTGAAGTAGTAAATAGGGGTTAATAACATCAAATTCACTGTTAAAAAATTCTTGCAAGACCCTCTAAACACAACTTGCTATGCAAAAACTACTGCTTGACAACATCTCGAGCTTTTTCTCGAGTCTTGACGTCCCACCCCAAGTTACCTAAACTGACCCTATACCCAAAAACGTGTCTAATGAATCTGGTGAAGCCACTTAGATACGCCAAAACAACAATGCCTGCCGCACAACGATATCTAACCAATCTACACAAAAATTTTTCAACTTTTTTGACCCAAAATTACGTTACAGGTGAGACTGCCCGGCAGGCTGAAACACTCTACCTTAAGTTACTAGACTGGAAAAGTGATTACACTCACTGGGATGTAACAGAAATAGAAAAATTTTTGCGCGAGATGGTCAACATTACCATCACTCCTCAAGTCAGGGTGCTTTTGACTCAGTTTGTCAAAGACTTTCCCCCTCACCAGGCGAATGTGTTTCTCCATGAGTACCTATTAGCAGTCAAACAAAACGACTGCTCACCGGCCACTGTACGAAACTATCGCTCTGACATCCGCCAATACGTGCGATTTACGCAAACTGGGCAACTCGCTGACCTGTTCACAAAACCCAAACTTGCCGAGTTTGTGGCTTATCAACTTGAGAAAGGCTTAAAAGAATCATCGGTGACTCGCAAGCTGTCTAGCATCTCGCAATTTGGGTGGTGGCTGCAAACTGAGGGACTAATTGAGCATGACCTCAAGTGGATGAACGATACTTCAGTTAAATCTTTGGCCGGGGTGAAGAAGATTAAATCAGCAATAATTCCTCCACGCGCGAATATTGTATCCCCCGAGATAGCCCCTGCCGCAACTCACTTCAAACCTGGAATGGCTGGGATTCAGCCAACTATCAGCCAGAACCAACGCTTTAACCTAAAGAAAAAACTCCGTGAACTGACCAGTAGTGTTAGCCAAGTGGTGCCCAGTCAAACCAGACGCTGGCTCCTGCCTTACCTGAACCTGGCTTTCATTGTATTGGTCTTTTTAGGCCTGGGTTACTTTGGCTACCGCCAGCTCTTTGTCGAGACTCCAAACCCCCTGGCTTATCCCAGCACCCCTACTAGACCTAGCAGAGTGTTATCTTTCCAGGGTCGATTAACAGACACCGCTCAAAACCCAATTACCACCAGCACCAACATGCGTTTTTATCTTTATGATGCTCTCTCGGGAGGTGGCCAGCTTTGGGATAGTACTACTTGTGCAGTTGTGCCCGATCAGGACGGCATCTTTACTGTTGATCTAGGCAGTAATTGTGGTGGCGAGATTACTGAGAATGTCTTTACAGAAAATTCCAATGTCTGGTTAGAGGCTTCAGTCGAGGCAGAAACTCTCTCTCCACGCCAACCCATCCGTACGGTGGCCTATGCTCTAAATGCTGAGACTGTCCAGGGTTATCCAATTGATGCCACTGGTGCGGCCACAGTTAATACCATTGTCACCATGAACGATGTGGGGAATATTGTTTTGGGCGAAGTTAGCCCGAAAATCAAGTCTGTTTCGGGGACATTTACTCTAGAAGGGCGAGCACTGACTTTAACCACTGCTTCGGGTAGTAATGGCGACATCACCCTTGATCCTGATGGTTTGGGAGGAATTAATTTACTGGCAAATACAAATTTGACTGGCTCTGCTACTGTCTCTGCAAATCTTTCTCTAGGCGGGCAACTCCAACTAGGTCGATTTGGAGCTAACCCGACTGCCATGGGCAAAGGTTCCATGGTCTATAACACTACTGACGACAAACTTTATTACTATAACGGAACCGCCTGGGCTGAAGTCGGCTCTGGCGGCAGTGGCGGCTCTGCTTTTTGGCGGCTAGCTACGGGGGCTCTGTCTCCGGTTAATGACACCCTAGATCTCTTGGTGGGGGCAACTGCCACTGCATCTGCTAAAGCCGGTTTCTTGAACATTAACTCTGGCACTCCTACGGCCACTGTCTCGGCCGGAGTAGCTGGCGGAGCTTACTTAACTGCTAATGGCAAACTTGCGACAACTGCCAAACAAACCCTGACTTTGGGTGACCCGACTACCACGGGTCATATTGTGATGAATCCAAGTGGGAATGTGGGAGTGGGAACAACTACTCCTGGAGCTAAGCTAGATGTAGTAGGTAATCTGCTCGTTCAAGGAGGAGGCACCATTGATGTTAGAGCCGCCGGTACCTTAGCTCTTGGTGGAGCAACCCAAACTGGTTTAACTCTAGGTAGAAGTGGAGCTACT
>JAHJTF010000017.1 GCA_018830045.1 Patescibacteria group bacterium
AGCGTCGGTTTTTTCTAATAATAATCTTGCCTGGGCTTTGATCTGTGCCCGCAAACCAACCAGCTAACATCACGGCCGCGGCTCCGGCTGCTAAAGCTTTGGTAATGTCACCTGGGTAATTAGTGCCACCATCAGCAACAACTGTCACTTGATGTTTTTTGGCTTCTTTGGCACAGGCTAATACCGCAGAAAATTGAGGTACTCCCACTCCTGTGACGGTTCTGGTAGAGCAAATCCCTCCGGGACCGATGCCGATCTTAATGCAGTTGGCTCCAGCTCTGACTAAATCCCTAACCCCTGCTGCGGTGGCAACATTGCCACCCATAATTGGAGCTGAGGGGAATTTTTTTCTAATTTTTTTAATGGCTTCTAAGGAAACTTCATTTTGGCCATGGGCAACATCCACTACAATGATGTTAGCGCCTGCTTGCAAAAGAACCTCAGCTCGTTCTAAATAATCACCCACCACCCCTACAGCTGCGCCACACATCAGACGGCCTTTAGAATCAATGGTAGCTTGAGGGTTTTTTTCATAGTTGAGAATTGATCTGGCGGTGATGAGTCCGAGTAGACGATTCTCTTGATCAACAATGGGTAGTTTTTCTATTTTGTGCTGAGCAAAAATTTTTTTGGCTTTCTTCAAACTTGTGCCTGGTTTACCCAAAATAAGTTTAGAGAGTGGAGTCATGGCCTTTTTGATTTCTAAGTCAGGGTTGGGGGCAAAAATGATGTCGCGACGAGTAACCAGACCCAAGAGTTGCCGGTGGGTGTTTATCACTAGGTAGCTGGAAACTTGATTGAGATTAACTTTTTCTAAAATATGTCTAATGGTTTTATTGGGGCTAATGGTATAGGGTTGGTCAATTAAAAATCCTTCATAGCGAGAGACCCAATTAACTTGTTTGGCTTGCTCCTTGATACTCATAAAGCGGTGAATAATGCCCAAACCGCCAGATTTGGCCATGGCAATGGCCATGGGGGCTTCGGTAACTGTGTCCATGTTGGCACTAATAAAAGGAGTTTTGAGAACAATTTCTGGGGTGAGCCAAGTGGTGGTGTCAACGTCAGTCCGGTGTTTGATGGTAGAACGGCGAGGGGTTAAAAGTACATCATCATAGGCGAAGTTAAGAGGAATGTTTGGCATATTAATTTAGAATAATAGTTTGTTTTCTATCTGGTCCGACAGAAATGTACTTAATAGGAATTTGAAGAATAGACTTGATTTTATTAACAAATTGTTGGCAGTTTTTAGGGAGCAGGTGGAACTGTTTTATGTGAGAGATGTCTTCTTGCCAGCCAGGTAAAGTTAGATAATGGGGTTTAATTTTAGACCAATCATTTTCGTTGGCTGGCGGGGTGGTTATTTTTTTGCGCTTTAGGCTATAGCCAGTAGCAATTTTTATACTTTCCAGACCGCTTAAGACATCTAGTTTGGTTAAAATCAGTTGGTTGACCCCGTTTAGATTGCAAGCATTTTTAATTAACACCAAATCTAACCAGCCGCAACGGCGTGGCCTGCCAGAAACTGTGCCAAATTCATGTCCACGCTGTTGCAGAAAGGCGCCAATTTTGTTATTAAGTTCTGTCGGAAATGGTCCGCCTCCTACTCGAGTAACATAGGCTTTGACTAGACCCAAGACGTCAAGATGAATGGGGGGGAGACCGCAATCGGGAAGTGCTGAGGAGGCCAGGGTGTGATAGGCGACGGTATAAGGATAACTCCCAAAAACAAAGTCAAGGTAAGTACCCTGGGCTGATTCGAATAAAAAAGATTTTTGAGCGAGATTTTGTTGTAAATACTCACTCACGGGGAAAATATAGGGCTTGAGTAGTTTGCCATAACGTCTCATGCGTTTGAAAGTTTTTTCTAGATCAAGAGCAAACGGTTGGTTATAGGTTTTGGTAACGCGTAGTTTTTTTAATTGCCAAACTGCTTCGAGCCGCTGACGGAGAATTTTGGGTACAGTGAGATCATTCAAGCGAACCCCGGCACGATTAGTGCGGTCTTCATAGCAAAACCCAATGCCGAGCTTCAGGGAGCCAGTTTTTCCAGCACCCTTAGAAATTTCTGAAGCGGTATCTAAGAGCTGATGATAGGGCATAACCACATGACAACGAGGATCTAGCTTAAGCTTGGGTTTAATTCCCAATTTTTGTATCATTTTTATCTCTTTTGTGAGAATTTTGGGATTAATTACTACAGCTTGGGAAATATAAACCGGTTTTTTTCGTAGGATCGCAGATGGAATAAGTGAAAAGTGTAGAGTTGTCTGGCCGACTTTGACTGAATGGCCGGCGTTATTACCGCCGTTGAAACGGACTGTGCCATCAAATTGATTAGCTAGAAAATCAATAAATTTGCCCTTACCCTCGTCGCCCCATTGCAGACCAATCACCACAGTATGATCTATTCTCTTGATTGCCACGTAGCTTACTTTAGTACAGATTGAACGATTTGGGTAGTAGGCTTTATGATTTTTTCTGGTGTGAGCGAGCGCAGTTTTTTGGCTTCTTTAGGAGGGAGTTGGAGTGAGTCAATCAAAGACATAAATTGATCTCGAGTTAAAGTTTTCCCTTTAAGTTTTTTCGAGATTATTTCATAGGGCTGATGATAATGATGGAGACGGAGATAGGTTTGAATTGCAGAGCCAAAAATTTCCCAATGTTGGTCGATATCTAATCGGGCTTGTTTGGGGTTGGGGGAAAGACGATTAATGCCCTGAGTTAGACTCTGCCAGGAGAGATGCGAATAACCCAAAGCAATCCCGAAACTTCTTCTAACAGTAGAGTCTGACAGATCTCTTTGGAGCCGAGATTTGCTGAGTTTCCTTGAATAAAAATCTAGCAAAGCATTGGAAAGTTCAAAGCCACCTTCGGCACCTTCTAGATAGATGGGGTTAATTTTTTGTGGCATGACAGAAGAGCCAACTTCGCGCGCAATATTTTGTTGTTTTAGATAATTTAAACTGGTGTATTGCCAGAGGTTTTGACAGAGATCAATGGCGATATTTTGTAAGTGCGATAAATGGGAAAAAAGTAGTAAGTAAGAATCATAGGGGAGAATCTGCGTAGTGGCTGCGACTGGCTTGAGAGCCAGTTGTTTGATAAATATTTGAGCAAGCTTGAGCCAATTTTTTTGAGGCAAAACAAAGTATTGATCCCAAAAAGAGCCTACTGCTCCGTTTAGTTTTCCCTCAAGTTGGACTGATTGCAAAAGAGCAAATCGTGTCTGCAGACGTGCTAAATAAACCACCAGTTCTTTAGCCAGGGTGGTGATAGAGGCAGGTTGTCCATGGGTGCGGCCGACGATGGGGAAGGCAGATGTTTTAATAACACCAGTAAGTGCTTGGTGGGTGGCGGAAATTTCTTTAAATAAATGGTTTTTAAAGTATTGTTGGAGACTGATGCTTGTAGCCAGGTTATTAATGTCTTCTGAGGTTAGGGCCCAGTGCACAAATTCTGTGCAGTTTTCTAAGCCGAGTTTTTTTAGTTCTGATTTGAGATAGTACTCAACGGCTTTAGTTTCATGATTAAATTTTTTTTCAATGAGGTTAATTTTCTTCATTTGAGTTAAATCAAAATTTTGCACAAGCTGGGCAAGCCGCCGTTGTTGTGCAAAAGAAAGTTTGGGAGCAATATTTTGTTGGGAGAGAAAGATTAAATATTTAATTTCTATTGCCAACCTTTGTTTGTTTAAAGCAAATTCAGAAAAATAATCTGAAAGAAAGGGAATCTTGTGATAGTTGCGACCATCCAGAGGAGTGATGGCTAAAAAATTAGATAGAATTTTATTTTTCATGAGCTTTTTTTAGATAATTTTTTGGATAATGTAGCTTGAATAAGTATAGTGAAGCCAAAGTCCAGCTATCTTGAATTTTATTTGCCTTAATAAGCTTTACGAGCTGGGAGTAAGTAAAGATTTTTTGGTAAGTTTTTTCTAATGAGCTTGAGTTTTTGGCTAAAGATTTTCTAACCATAGGTTTTTGTGTCGCATTTGCCACAGTAGATATAGGAATGGGATCAAGACAAACAAACACAGTTGCCGGGCCATTGATGATGGCTGGATCTGGGTGAATGAGACCAAGTTTTCGCATCTTGGTAGGCCGATATTGAGTTTCTTGGGCAAGTTCATTGATGGCAATTTGTTTGGGTGTTTGGGCTGAATCGATATGGCCACCAGGGAATTGCCAGATAAATTTTCCCAGAGGATGCCGATACTGTTTGACTAGTAAAAAAGAGTTAGTTTGAGAAAAATAAGGTATGACCACCACGCCGGGCATTTTAGTCACATGAGTGTATTCCTGTTTCTCTCCAGTGGGAGATTTAATTATGTCTAAGTGAAGAGTTAACCACTGATTGGAAAAAGGAGTAGTCGAGCCGATTTTTTTCCAGGTTGGTTTTTTCCAGGTTGGCATGAGGGCATTGTAGCATGTGTAAACTGAGCGCGGTTTTGCTAGTATGATGAATACTACATGTCATACTACATGTAGCAATATTTAATGAGGGAGATTATGAAAAAATTTTTAGTTACTGGTGCGTTTGGTCAAATTGGTAGTGAGTTGGTGCCGGCTTTACAACAAAAATATGGGGTTGAAAATATAATTGCGATGGGGAATAGAAATATTCCTCAAGATTTTGCGGGGGTGGTGGAGAAATTAGAGCTGCCCAACTTTGAAGGCTTAAAAACTTTGATTAAAAAGTATGATGTGGGCGAGATTTACCACATGGTGTCGCTATTATCAGCCAAAGGTGAAGAAGTACCAGATTTAGCCTGGGAGGTGAATGTCCAGAGCCTGAAAGATGTACTGGATCTAGCTCGCGAGTATAAGCTAAAAGTTTTTTGGCCGAGTTCCATTGCGGCCTTTGGTCCGACCACACCTCGTGAGAATACTCCGCAACAGACTATTTTAGAACCAACCACCATGTATGGGGTGACTAAGGTGGCTGGCGAGTTACTATGTCAGTACTATCACTTTAAATATGGAATTGATATCCGTAGCGTGAGATATCCAGGGCTAATCAGTATTGAGGTGGAGCCAAGTGGCGGGACGACTGATTATGCGGCAGCGATTTACTTTCAAGCAGTAAAAAATGGTCAGTACACTTTCTATGTCCGTCCAGACACGACTCTACCCATGATGTACATGGACGATGCGGTTAAAGGCACAATCCAGCTGATGGAGACCAAGGCCAACAAACTTACTATCCACACTAGTTACAATTTTGCAGCGATGAGCTTCCAGGCTCATGAGGTGGCAGAGGAAATCCAAAAACACATGAAGTTAAAAGTAGATTATCAGCCCGATCATCGGCAAGCGATTGCTGACTCCTGGCCCCAGAGTATTGATGATAGTGTGGCGCGTAAAGATTGGGGTTGGCAGCATGAGTATGATTTGGCCAAGATGACAGAGAGAATGTTGAGTGGGATTAAAGAGCGTTTCAAATAAAAATCAATCAGGGAGGATGATGTGTCTAAACAAAATTTCTATCAACTTTTACAGCAAGAGCTAGGTCGCCTTGATGAAGCGCAGGTGAATAAGCGAAATGAAATTATTATTGAGGGCTTTACCAATCACCCCGCTCAGCGCGCTGTGGTTGGCGGTAAAGAATATCGAATTTTTAACTCCAATGATTATTTAGGCTTGCGTCATCATCCAAAATTAAAGCAAGCTGAGCGTGATGCCAGTGAAAAGTATGGTACTGGTCCAGGGTCTGTGCGGTTTATTTCTGGTTCTTTGAAAGTTCATCGTGATTTAGAGCAAGCGCTCGCTGCGTTTCATGGTCGTGATGAAGCCATGATTATCTCGTCCGCTTTTGCTGCTAATATGGCAGTGTTGTTTTCTTTAATTACTGGTCAGAGTCGGGATAGTGTGGTTAATAACGATGTCCTGGTGGTGTCAGATGAGTTAAATCATCGCAGTATTATTGATGGCATCCGGGTAGCTAATCATCCTAAAGAGAAACGTCAGATTTTTAAGCACTTAAGCACGGAGAGTTTGGCTAAAGTATTAGAGGCAGGCCAAATAGATAATAAACGGGCTTTAGTAGTGACTGATGGAGTGTTTAGCATGCTGGGAGAGTATCAAAATTTGGGCGAAATGAGAAAAGTGATTGATAAGTATGATGCGCAGTACGAACAGGGAGTTTTATTAGTAGTAGATGATGCGCACGGGGTGGGGGCGTTTGGTAAAACTGGGCGGGGTACAGAGGAGGTGAGTGGGGGAAAGGCAGATGTGTTGATTGGAACTATGGGGAAGGCTTTTGGTGCAGACGGAGGTTACGTGGTGGCGGATCAAGTGGTGATTGATTATCTGCGCGAAGCCGCAGCCACATATATTTACTCCAATAGCATTTCTCCTGGTACAGCTGGGGCGGCGTTGGCATCAGTGGAGTTATTAAGTGGGGCAGAGGGGCAGGAGTTGTTGAAAAGGTCACAAGCAAATACTCAGTTGTTTAAAGAAGAGTTGAAGCGGGTAGGTTATAAATTTGCCGCTGATTCTATCCATCCCATTCAGCCGATCTTGATTGGCGATGCCAAAAAAGCCAAAGCGCTAAGCAAAGCACTCTATGAGATGGGGATTCTCGTAACAACGATTAGCTACCCCGTGGTGCCAGCTGGCAAAGATGAGATTAGAGTGCAGATAAGTGCGGCACATACCACAGAAGATGTGCAGTACCTCATTGAGGCGTGCGTAAAGGCGAAGGCTGACTAGGCTACTAAAGAAAATAATTAAGAAGATGTTTCATGAGTTTTTTTCTTGATAATGTTGCAAAAATTCTAGAGCTTGTTGACGGTCATTTATTATGTCTTGAGTTGTTTGCTCAAGCTTTTGGAGCTGTATTTGCCAAAATTCAGGCTTTATCAACGCTGGATTTTGCGTTAGTGAGGAGCTGGCAAGGCACAGTTGGTTTTTGTAAGTTTTAATTAAATCAGGTAAAGCCTTGTGCCAAAATACGAGTCGTAACTCTTGCCAGAGTGCAGGCGTGAGCTCAATGGAGAGAGGGATTTCACTCCAATAATTACTCCTTTGATCTTGGTTATTAATTATTTTTTTAATTAATTTTAGGACCACGGGCGATAGATGCCCGGCAGATAGGTCTTGTTCCCAGTCATGGATATCGTCGCCAAGTTGTTGAGCAGCCAATAAGTGATACATAAATGATAGCCAACTTTGCCAAGCTGGGCTATAAGACGTGTGGCCAAAATAATCTAGGATGGCAAGTGGTCCAAGAGCATGGCCGATGGATTTTTCAGCTAACATAGTTAGGGGTTTGAAGCTGGGTAAGGGCGATGGTAAGTTAAGAATTTGTTTTTTTATTTTGGCTCTAAATTGAGTAAGCTCAGTGAAGTTAGCTGTATCAATGGTGTCCATGATCTGCGCAAAAACAGTATGCATCTGGGGTTGTTTTTTTGACCAGAGAATATAAATAGTACTTAGTTCTCGCAGGGCTAAATTAGCCAGAGGTAGGGCTGAAGTAGATGTTTGGTTATCAAAAACATCATCATAAATTGAATAAGCTAGCCAGCCCCAGACATTAGCCGCACCCAAAGTGACGATCATTTTTTGATGTGCGCCAGTAGATTTGCCCAGAGACTCAATAAAGTAATAGGGAAGAAGAATTAAGTTATGCTGTTGATCGGCTTTGATCACTGTTTCCAGATGTCGTTTGCCTAAATCATGCAGCGCTGATGGCAGTGATGCCAGGCGTTGCTTGATGAGAACAAGAACCTGATCTCTAATTTTTGTTGTCAAGTTTATTTGAGATGGAGCATGAGTGTGGCAAGGAGTCAAAACATGATGAAGAGGGTGTGTGTGGTTAGAAGTAGAAGTGGGGTAGGAGGCGTTGGTTGGGTTAGAGACTAGTTGTTGGTATTTGTTTAAGGTTTCGATCACCACGGCGGTGGTGAGGCTTTTAGCACCAGCGAAATAACGCCGGCCTTTAATGGCGGGATCAAAGCAAAACGCACTTGCTGGCCAAGAGCCGTCGGCGTGTTGTTGGTCTAGAAGTTGTTTAATTTTAATCTGTAATTGATTTATCTGTAATCGAGATGCATCAGCAGGTTTTAGATTCAAAAAACCATTCATTAATAGCGCAATGTCTAGAGGCGTAGGCTGATGATCGCAGATGAGTTGTTCTATTGAATTGGTGAATTGAGATTGTTTTTTCCCTCGATACCAGCGAGAGATAAAGTAAATGATGGGCCAAGGGCTGGGGTAGTATTTAGAGACAAAGTTCTCATCGGTGATGGCTTGTTCAGTTAGGCGGATTAGGCTTGGTAAATCAATCTGTTGCAGGGATAAAAAGTAAGCAACGTTGTTATTAACTGCTAGATCTACATCGCGCCAGTGGACAGCCGCGTTTGGCTCTACTAGCCAAGTGTGATAGGGACCGCCAGCGCTGGTTTCCAGCGCGATCAGAACTTGAGTGACCTTGGCTAATGCTTGATTAGTGATTAAACTGGGTTGGAAGCGCCAGAGAGCAACTAGGGCACAAGCCGTATCATCAAGGTCATCGGGCAGAGAATGTTCATGGGGTAGAGATTGCTCATCGGGCAGAGAATGTTCATGGGGTAGAGATTGCCGTCGTACTAATTTGGGAAAGTCAGGAGAAGATTTTTTGGCCCAGTAGTTCCAAGTCCAGTCAGTTGATTTTTGACTTAGTAAAAAATTAGCTGTTTGATGATTAATTTTATTGAGTTTAGTTTGAAATTCTTTATTAGCTAGCTGTAAACCAGATAGGGCATGCAAGATAGCAGCGGGTATAAAATTGGTCAGGTACAGCCGGCTGTTGGGGGAAAAAGTAGCAAAATGAGGCGAGCTTTGGCTTGGCCAACCTCCGTCGGGCGACTGCGACTTTACTAAGTAATTGATTCCTTTTTTTAAAGCAAAGCTTAATCTTGGAGTAATTGTTGACATGAGCACATCTTACAGACCCAAGATTAAGAAAAGATTAAGTTTTTTTTGAGGGAGTTTTTGTAGGGTTTTGGGAGGAGCGGTTGAGAAGGTTTTTAGG
>JAHJTF010000002.1 GCA_018830045.1 Patescibacteria group bacterium
GATCCGCAGGAAAGAAAAATAGTAGGTTCACAAGTCAAGGACTTTTTAGATAAATCGGCTGCTTTTCGGGAAGGAAGAGTTGCTCCTTTAATCGGAGATGCTAGGGCAATGCGAACAATTGCTGATCGTTTGCATGAAGCCGCGCAAGTGGAAGGGAGACTGTCCCCCATTGGTACTAGAATGGCTAAGGAATCTGAAGGTTTACTGGGACAGTGGGAGAGGAGACCGGACGAAATCAGGGAAGCATTGATTGAAATGGCCTTGCCCGCGATTTCGTCAGTAGTGGCTGGGGCAACTGTCTTAACGGAAGTCTCAAGGGCATTTAATACTGAAAGATTTAAAGGGATAAGCCAGCGGATATTAAAGGCCTTGGCATATCAACAACGGGATGGTTTGCCGGGCGTGCTGTTGCGGGAGAGTAGGGATCAGAAAGCTTTAAGAGGTATGATTGTGGGAAATGCAGGATCAAGAAACAGAGCGGTTCAAGCATTAGCTCCTTTTGTCAGCGGTTTGCAGTTGGTGGAAATGTCGGAAGATTTAGATATGGCCGGTAATAAATACCAAAGAGAATCAAGATCTTTGATGCAAAGGGCGGGACAGTTAGCTCACAAAATTAATTCTCAAGCTGCAATGGGTCATCAAAGAGAAATAAATGATTTATTAATACAGATAGATGAATACAAGAACGCGGCTCTGGAACAGGCGTCAAGCTTGCCGGGAGAAATATTGTCTATTGGAGTTGAGTGGAGTGATCCGGCGATAATCGGAAGTAGACTAGATCAAATCAAGCAGTTAGGCGCCAAAGCGCAAGAGTTGAGAAAACTAATGGCTCAAAGAGATATGCATGCAGATAAACTTAGAGAGCAATTAAAATTGGGATGTCAGACTTTGGCTAACTTTTTAAACTCAATGCTCATGGACGATTTGTCAAATTTTTCTAAAAATTTGGCAGTAATTACTCGATTTACCGGTTTTATTTCCTTAGCCCAAACAGCCTATACTCAGGCACTAATGGCCGGTATTTCTTTAAAGATTGCTTCTGAATATATAATTTACGGCGGTAGGATGGACACCTCGGGCATGGAAAACGATATCCGCAGAAGATTGGGTGCCGGACGGAATTTATTGAATAAATCAATTGGCAGTCACCCCGAACTGCCTCAAGTAGAACTTTAACGCATATGATAAGAGAACGATACAGCAGAACCCCTACTATAGAAGATAAAAATGCGAGAAGGCGCGCGCGCGTTATAGTAAGAACGGCAAGAAGAGAACGTGCTGCAGGAAAAAAAGCAACCAGGAGAGGGCGTGCTGTAGAAAACCCGCCATTGAGCCATGAGTATGCCCAAGAAAAAGCGGCTAGGACAGAAATCGCCAACAGGATTGAGGGTTTGTATGACGAAATAATGGAGCAATGGAATAATGAAAAAAGAATCGGAACGAAGCCTGGCTTTTTGCCTCCGGCAGATGAGGGTTTGGTTAAGGGGTGGATTGATAACTTTAAGGAAGCTCTCAGACAGAGCGATTATCCGGAAATTGTGCAAACTTGGGATAAAATACTGGCTTTAGTTGAGGCCAGGAGAAAAATTAACATGGAAAGGTCCAGAAATGGAACGGTAAGCGGAGAATCGGCAGATAGAAAATTGTTTAAATCTTTAGTGGAGAGAAATCTACCTGGAGTGGAAGTGCAAAAAGATAGAGGTGGGCGAGTGTTTGTCTCAACCTTCGAATCAGGTATCGGACAGGCGGTGTGGAAGAAAATGAAACAAATGGCGATGCGTCTCGGCAAGAAAAATGATACTTATAAGGGGGTGTTTGATGACGGAGTTACCATGGATTACGATGGAATTACACTATACAATTCCCGAGGGGGAAAGGATCCAAGAGTTAGAGAGCAGATTGACTGGACTCAAGCTTCTGGGTTATCAGCTTCCTGGGAACCACTGCCTCTTTTAGAACCATTGAATAGAGTTAGGAGATCACTTTTTGGCCGTCCTGATCCAATTAGCCCGATAGGCTTAATTAGGTTTTTTGAAAGAGAAGGACAGGCAGGTGATGATAGTATTCCAGATAAAGCCAGGGTGCTAGTGAGTAGTCCGGAGATGTGGGTGAATGCCTATAATGAGATTAGAAGAATGATGATAAAACAAAGTCGGGCGGTTTCTAAATCAACAGTAGCACCAATTTATGTCGTTCATTTTATGGATAGAGGATTAGAGCAGCTGACTAGCAACCATAGATATTTTAAGCGAATTTTACCCCAAATGGCTTTGGCATGGGTCAGTAATGTTTTAAAGTAATGGGCGGGGAAAGAAGAAAAAATTCGCACCCTCTCAATCCTTATTCAACTATATTTTTTTAAAATTGAACTTGGACGAGAGGGTGCTGCTTGATCGGGCGCGGCTCACCCGATCAAGTGGATGGTTATCGATACTATGACAACCATCAGGACGAACACTATGCAAAAAAACCCTATCGCGAAGGTTTTTTTGCTTAACAGAAAAAACCCCCCCGCGATTAGTAAAATCCACGCTATCGTAGTGTTCATTTTTCTTCTCCTTTAAAGAACCCCGCCGCAAATGGCGGGTTGGAAAAACTATAGGCCTATTATATCGAGTTAAGGGTTAAAAGTCAATTGATAATAGTCTCATAGTATGTTACTATAGGAAAAGTTAATAACACTTAATTTAATTAATTTTTTAAAGGAGAGATTATGTTGAGCAAAGAACGAAAAAGACGTGGTGAAGGATGTGGTGAAGGAAAAACAATATTAAAAGAACTAGAACGAAAAAGACGTAGTGGAGAAAAAGAAATAAAACTAAAACTAGAACAAGGACGAGCAAAAGAACAAGAAAGACATAAAGAAGAGGGAAAATTATTACGAGAAATAACCAAAACAAGACGTAGTGCAAAAAGAAAATTAGAACAAGAACTAGGACAAAAAAGATATAGTGGAGGAACAAATTATAAACAAGAACTAGAACAAGAACTAGAACGAAGACGTAACGAAGGAGAAAAATCCAAACGAAATAGACCTAGGATAGTAGAAGAATTATTGGGTTTCACAGGACTTTCGATATTAATTGGAATGCGTGGTGGATCATTAATTAATGCCGACAGTTTTGATTTAGATGAATTAAAAAAAGCTTGCAAAAAAGTTGGTGTCAGGATTGCCGGTGGCGGTCCTGTATATACAGTTAAGTATGACAAAGGAGTACAGTGGGAAGAAGCACCATTTGCCTACTATCCTGAGGACGCTAAGGTAGTGCGTTTGGTAGCAATAGGTCTTTTAGGGAAACACGTTGGGGATGATTGGCCGGGCACAAAATTGCGCGATTCAAGGGGGATCGACTATAGCTACGAAGCTCAGTCTAAAGTATTAGACGAACTCTACAGGCAAGAGCAGACCTGGGGTGAGTGATCGATACCTTTATGAAGTTCATATTGAGTTTGCGTATAGCATAGACAGGCAATGACAATAGTCCCATAGTATGTTACTATAGGAAAAGTTAATAACACTTAATTTAATTATTTAATTAATTTTTTAAAGGAGAGATTATGTTGGGAAGATCTCGGAGAAATCGATGAGACACCTTTCGCTGGTGAGTCATACGAAGAGTTTAAACAGAGAAAAGAGAAAAAAGGGTCTAATAGCCAAACAGAGGGTTGAGTTATCTAGAGATGGTTGGACTTGTTTTTTCACCAATTGCGATCATTCTGTCGGCGGTATGTTTAGACTTAATCCGTAAGAGAGGCAGACGTGACCTCGATATTTTTTTTGTTAGGAAAATAACTCACTTCAAGATAAGCCTAAAAGGCCGTCAAATTTTACCAAATTGTTTCTCTGTCGGTTGCCTTATCGCGATTGCGTTGCTGCTTGCGATGTAATTTTTCTGCTTTTTCCCGGTGTTCTTCCTTTGTTTGCTGGGTGGGTCGAACATCAATAACAGGATGTTTAATACCCGCCGCAAACGACTCTCGGACGGCTTTGTCTAAGTCGTCCTCCTTCTTTTTGAATATTTCCTTTATTAACCTCATATTGGGCTTGAGTATAGCATAACCATAAATCACGTTTCGAAAAATTGCTCTTTGCGTGTTACAATGTTTCTACCTTGAGATGCTTTCTTTGTCTTGAAAGCGAATAAATTAATTCGTCTCTTGAGAGAGATCCAATAACAACAATACCTTTCCAGGCATCCAAGATTTTCCGCTCTTTGCGGAAGAAGGGGCTAACATGATCAAAATTATTGCTGATAAGCAGGCCAAGCTTTACGAGCTGACTTATCTATTGCCTGCAGATTTTACAGATTCAAAACGCGTCGCTACTAGTGAATCTATTCTCAAACTTATTACTAAATATAAGGGCAAGGTTTCACAAACCCAAGATTGGGGCAAGAAAGACCTGGCTTATAAAATTAAACACCAGGGAAAATTTTGCACTGAGGCGGTTTATACCCACCAAGTAGTTAAGTTTTCACCCGATAAAGTTCAGGCTTTTGAAAGAGAGTTGCTTCTTGAGGAAACTATTCTGAGACATTTATTAGTCACAAGCGATACCCAAGGCGGAAAAGAAATCGTGACAAAGGAGGGAGCTTCGGCTATAGAAAGTAAAGTTGTGGCTAAAAAGAAAGCTGCAACTAAAACTGGAGTCCAAGCAAAAAAGAAAGCCCCTGCTAAAACCGAGGTTTAGAAATTGCTTCACATATTCACAACACGTTTCTACACTTATGGTAAGCTGGAGTTAGTAAAGTAGATATTTGCTTAGTATAAGTGATCACAGAAAGGAAAAATTATGGCAGTTAGATCACTCAATAAAGTTATGTTAATCGGGAATCTAACCCGAGATCCTAATCTTAGATATACCCCCACTGGTACCGCAGTGTGTTCTTTTGGTTTGGCTACTAACCGCAGCTGGGCTTCGGCTGATGGTGGAGACAAACAAGAACGAACTGAGTTTCACAATATTGTAGCTTGGGCTAAATTGGCAGAAATTTGCGGCCAATTATTGCACAAGGGTGATAAGGTTTATCTTGAAGGGCGTTTACAAACTCGAGAATGGAAGGGTGATGATGAACAAAGTCGCCGCACCACTGAGGTAGTGATTGATAACATGATCTTGCTTCGGTCTGCTGGCGGGTATACTGGTGGCAGTAAGGGCGATGATAAAAATGACGACGATGACAAGAATGAGAGTCTTCCAGAGGAACTAGTCGGAGCAGAGGTCCTCACCAAGGAAGCAGTAGCAGAAGCCGAGGATGTCGCGGATGACATTCCGTTCTAAGAAAGGAAACCATGGCTAATAATAATCAAGTTAAATTTACCTATAAAGATCCTGCGACTCTGGGTCGATATGTATCTGAACAAGGCTATATTATGCCCCGCGATAAGACTGGCTTAAGCCAAAAACTGCAACG
This sequence comes from Patescibacteria group bacterium, assembly GCA_018830045.1. Taxonomy (GTDB): domain Bacteria; phylum Patescibacteriota; class Microgenomatia; order UBA1400; family PJMF01; genus JABBGTR01. The sequence continues at coordinate 5,415 of JAHJTF010000002.1, forward strand.
CAAATTAGCCCGTGAAATTAAACGCGCTCGACATTTAATAATGTTGCCGTTTACCCAAACCGTCTAGCTTGTGTACAATAAACACCTATGGTGAAGAAGAAAATAACAATAGCTACCCTCAGGAGTACTATCTTGGGGGTTTTGCTTTTAGCTTTAGGGGGGGTGGTTGGTTACCGCTATGGTCGCTCAGGGGAGTTTTCAACCAGAATTCCACTTTCTCAGATTATCAATATCCAAGCTCCCTCAGATAAACAAAACCTAGATTTTGCAGTTTTTTGGGAGGTTTGGGGTCATTTAGATCAAACTTATCTTGAACCAGAAAAACTCAATGCCAAAGAAATGGTCAATGGGGCTATTTCTGGAATGACCGCCGCTATTGGGGATCCTTATACCACTTATTTACCACCTCAACAAAATCAAAGGAGCGCTGAAGATTTAGCCGGGTCTTTTTATGGAGTGGGGATAGAGCTTGGCTACATTGATGAGACTCTAGCGGTAATAGCCCCTCTAGCTGGCACGCCAGCAGAGAAGGCTGGGATTATGGCCGGTGATTTAATTTTGCATCTCAAAGATACTACCAAGGGTCTAGATGAAGACACAATTGGGCTGAGTTTAAATGAGGCAGTCGACAAAATTCGGGGCGAAAAAAACACAAAGATTACTTTGACTTTACTGAGAAAGAATGGTCAAGACAATCAATATGGAGAACCATTTGATGTGGACATTGCTCGGGGGGAAATTGTGGTGGAGTCAATTAAACTAGAATTTGTGGAGCATGATGATAAACGAGTAGCTCATCTCAAAGTATCAAAGTTTGGGGAACGCACTCCCAAAGAGTTTGATCAAGCTGTGGGGCAAATTCTGACTCAAGGCTATCAACTAGACGGAATTTTACTTGATTTACGCAATAATCCCGGTGGATTTTTTGATGATGCCATTGATCTGGCGAGCGAGTTTATCGAGAGTGGAGTAGTGGTTTCGCAAAAAGGTAAATTTACCAAGCAGGATTTTAATGCTAAGGGCAAAGCCAGACTAACTAAGTTTCCACTTCTGGTTTTAGTTAACCGAGGAAGTGCTTCTGCTTCTGAAATTTTAGCCGGTGCCTTGCGGGACCAACTTAATGTTAAATTAATTGGCGAAAACACTTTTGGCAAAGGCACGGTCCAAGATCGACGCGAGCTATCTAATGGGGGTGGATTGCATGTGACGATCGCGCGGTGGTTATTACCCAAGGGTGATTGGATTAATGAAGCCGGTATCCCGGTGAATGTCGAAGTGAAAGATAATCTAGATACTAAAGAAGACGAGGTGGTGCTACGTGCGATTGAAGAGCTCTAAATTCAGCGCTATACTAGATGGCATCTATATGAAAGTCTCACCTCAAACTAAAACTTTTTTCTTAGGTTTATCAGTTTCAATTTTAATTTTAGTATCTTTTTTTGCCGGCGCTGTTGCTGACCGAATTTTTGTGGTCAAGCCAGTGGATTTGTTATCGGGTAAATTTAGGCTGCCCGTAGTGCAAAATCAATTACAAACCAGAGAAAATAAAGAAAATGAAGTTTCTAAATTAGGGACTCTTATCGCCAAACAATCCTCAATCGCTGATGTGGCAGAGATTGCTTCAGAATCTGTGGTAACAGTTTCTATTAAAAGAAAAGAGCAGGTGCTAGAAAGCTTTGATCCTTTTAATTTTGGATTTGGGGTTTTTAACTTTCCACGCGGGAAAGTTGAAGAGGTCCAAAGAGACATCGGCACTGGCTTTGCGGTAAGTAATGATGGTCTGATTGTAACTAATAAACACGTAGTCTCAGATCCCAACGCAGAGTATTTAGTGATAGATAAAGATGATAATGAGTACTCAGTTTCAAAAATTTATCGTGATCCAGCCAATGATTTGGCTATCGTCAAAGTTGAAGGTTTTGCTGTGTCATCACTGCCCTTGGGTGATTCGTCTAAGCTTCGGGTTGGAGAAGAGGTGATTGCCATTGGGACGGCCTTGGGCGAGTTTCGTCATACTGTCACCACTGGTGTAGTTTCAGGATTGGGTCGAGGAGTGCAAGCTTTTGCTCCAGGCATAGGAGCAGGTGCAGTGGAGGCTTTGGAAGGCTTAATTCAAACTGACGCCGCCATTAACCCGGGCAATTCCGGAGGTCCGCTTTTAGATAGATCTGGGAAGGTAATCGGGGTGAACGTGGCGGTTTCTGCTGGTGCAGAGAATATTGGTTTTGCCTTACCCATCAATATTGTCAAAGACTCAATGAAAAATTTTCAAGAAACCGGCAGTTTTGAACGGCCTTTCTTAGGAGTTTCGTATCGGATCATTACTAAGCAGGCGGCTTTATTTAACGAAGTTCCTCAAGGAGCTTATTTAGTTGAAGTGGTCAAGGGTAGCTCGGCTGATCAAGCTGGTTTAAAACCAGAAGATATTCTGACGGAGTTTGGAGGCCAGAGTTTAACCGATCATGACTTAGCGACACTAATTAACAAGCATAAAATCAATGATCGAATCAAAGTTAAGTTTTGGCGGGACAGCGAGGTTAAAACAATTGAAGTTACTCTGCGGGGGATAGACGAGAAATAATAGTTGAGATTACCTTTTCAAGGTTGCCATTGATAATTCCCTCAAGATTATACCAAGATTCTTTAATGCGATGATCAGTGACGCGGTTCTGGGGGAAGTTATAAGTACGGATTTTTTCCGCTCGTCTGGCACTCCCGATGGCACTGCGCGCTTGCCCTAACTCTTTGAGTCGTTTTTCTTCTTCAATTTCCCAAAGTTGTGAGCGGAGGAGTTCTAGAGCAATTTGGCGATTTTGAGTTTGTTTGCGTTCTTGGCGCGCGGTGACAGCTATCCCACTAGGCCGATGAGTGAGCCTGACTGCGCTACTGGTTTTGTTGACAGATTGACCCCCGGCTCCACTAGAGCGCATAAATTCCCAGATGAGATCATCATCACTAATTTCGATGGCTTGCGGATGTATTTCAGGTAAGACTGCTACGGTGGCAGTCGAAGTATGAACTCTACCCTGAGATTCTGTCACGGGGACTCGTTGGACGCGGTGGACTCCAGATTCGTTTTCGAGGAGTTCATAAGCCGTGAGAGCTTCATCGAAACCCTCAATTTGAGCTTTGCCCTTAATTTTAATGACTTGATCGTCAATAAACTCTACCTTTAGTCCTAAAATTTCCGTAAACCTAGTGTACATACGCATTAATTCTTCAGCCCAGATTTTGGCTTCATCACCGCCCGTGCCCTGGCGAAATTCTAAAATTGCATTTTGGTGTTTAATGCTTGGTCCGATTGGAGTTTGAGCTTGGTGCATTTGATCAGCCGCCTGGGTTAAGAGTTGTTTTTGCTCTTCAAGTCTAGTTAATTCAAGGTGTGCCAACTCACCTAACTCAGGATCACCAAGCAGTGTCTGATTTTCGTTAATTTTTTTTTGTAGTTGATCGATTTGATCTTGATATGGATTAGTCATAGAAATACTTGCGCTATTATAGCGATCTTGACACACAATATCAGGTGGGGGAGCTAATTATCTTGAGCTTGAGCAGTTTTTTTGAGCTTGGTTTTTTCTTCACCCAATAACTGCTTATATGATTTTTGATCAGCGGGTTTGTTTTGTTTTTTAGATTTCTTTTTTGTTTTTGCCTGAGCAGCTTGAGCTGTAGCCATTTTTTTCTTAAATTTATCTACTCTGCCTTGACGGTCAACAAATCTCATTTCTCCAGTGAAAAAAGGATGACAAGCACCGCAGATATCAATCTCAATAGTTTTTTGAGTGGAACCAGTAGCAAAAGTATTCCCACAGGCACAACTTACTACCGCGTCATGATGCCAGTCGGGATGAATGCCTTGTTTCATAGAGACAAGCATTATATCATAGTTGGAAATTGGGAAGTTGAGGGGGTGGCGGGCTATGTGTGGAATCTACGGTGCTATTGTCAGCAATCAGGATGCGGGGAGCGTTGTTTATCACGGTCTCAAAAGGCTTGAGTACAGAGGTTATGATTCTTGGGGGGTAGTAGTCACTAGAGCGGGTGATTTTTTTATTGAAAAACAAGTCGGTAAAATTGATAAAAATCATCAACTTAGCGCTCCTCCAGCCCAAGTGGCAATTGGTCATACTCGCTGGGCAACTCATGGCAGAGTGACTCAAGTTAACGCTCATCCCCACTTAGCTCAAAATGGCTCGTTTGCCCTGGTACAAAATGGGGTAGTAGAGAATTATCAACAGCTTCAGGAAAAACTGGTCTCACAGGGATATGATTTTATTTCCCAGACAGATACTGAGGTGATCGTGGCGCTGATAGAACAGCTGGAAACGCGTAAGCACGAAACAGAACCGTCTGTTGCCACGGTCAGACAAGTTTTTAGTCAGTTACGCGGCAGAAATACCATTGCTTTAGTGACTCAATCAGGGAAAATCATCGCGATTCGGCAAGGCTCGCCCTTAGTGGTGGGTAAAAACAAACAAGGCGACATATTTATTTCCTCAGATGTTTTGTCATTAGCCCCAGATGCCAATGAATACTTCATACTTGATCATGGGCAGGGAGTGATTGTGACCTGCAAAAAAATTCAACCATTTGTAGTCAAAACAGGCAAAAAAATCTCTCTTGAATATCAACCAATCAAGATCAGTAGTACTGCGCTTGATACTGCCGGCTTTGATCATTTCATGCTTAAAGAAATTTATGAACAAACAGAAGTCTTAAATAATGTTACGGAACAACCTCAAAAACAATTGACAGCATTAGTAACTGAGATTAAAAAAGCTAATCGGGTTTACACTCTTGGGGCAGGAAGCGCCAGTTTCGCAGCTGAGCAACTTGCCTTTTGGTTGCGAGAGCAGGGAGTTTTAACCACAGCCCTCAAATCGTATGAAGCTCGTTCTTATCAAAATTTATTTTCTTCCAACGACTTGTGTATTGCTATTAGTCAGAGTGGAGAAACCGCTGATACCAATGAAGTAGTAGAGTGGTTGCTGCAGTTTGGAGTTAAGTTGGCCAGTATTGTTAATATGCCTGGTTCCACCCTGACTGCATTATCTGATCTACCCTTTATGTTGCAGGTGGGTCCAGAAGTGGGGGTAGCTAGTACTAAAGCTTTATCTGGCCAAATGATTTGGAGTAAGTTGCTCTCTGAGCTCATAGCGGGAAAGACTTTATTAGCTTATCAAAAGCAAGTTCAAGAGTACTCCAAGCAACTACAGAATTGGTTTGAGAGCCAGGTTATTGGTCAACTGCAGTCGTTGGCTAAAGAATTGGCCAATCACAAGCACTTATTTGTGTTAGGTAGGGGTCAGCTTTATATGCCAGCTTTAGAATTTGCCTTAAAAATGAAAGAGATTAGTTATATTCATGCTGAGGGTTTTAGTGGAGGAGAGCTCAAGCATGGGGTGATTGCGTTAATAGAACAAGGCACACCAGTGGTGTGTTTGGTTGCTAAAGATAAGGAAAAAAACGATATGCTTAGTGCCGCAGCTGAGGTTAAGGCTCGGGGAGCAAGAGTTATTGGAGTCTCGATAGAGAACAATCAGTTATTTGATGACTGGATTAGGTTGCCAAAAGCTTCTGAGTTGGTAGCAATTTCTTGCTTTATTCCTGCACAACTTTTGACTTATTATATGGCGGTTGAACAGGCTTATGATCCTGATAAGCCTCGTAATTTGGCAAAAAGTGTGACGGTTAAGTAATTAGCGCCAAGCTACTAACGCCAAGATCGTCTCTGTGCAATTACGACCCCAAGTAAGATAATCAATAAAGATCCTATTTGGAGCGGATAAATTTTTTCACTCAATAGCCAAAATCCTAAGGGGAGATAAATTAAGGGTTGAAGATAAGTAAATAAGGTGGCTTCCGAAGCCTCAATGCCCTCTTGTCCTTTAAGATAGGCGGTAAGGCCAATGATGGAGCCAAATACTGCCATATAGCCCCCAGTAACCCAAACCGAGAGGTGCTGTAGATCTTGGTGAATAGCAGACAGTAATTGAGTTATCCCGCCAGTCTCAAAAGCACTTAGGGAGGCAAAAGTAATCAAACACACATAAAAACTAATAGTAGCTATAAAAATTTTAGGTAGTTTTTGATAATGTTTTTTGGCTAAAATAAAATAGAGGGCTGTGGCGATATTCTGGCCCACGATCAGTAAATTGCCAGTCAAAGAAATATCCTTAATTGTTGCATAGCCATTAAGCAAGGGGAAAAGAGTTAAAAGCAATGTGCCAGCAAAGGCGATCGCCATACCAACAACTTCATGTTTTTCTTCTTTTTCTTTCAGAGTCGCTACGGCAAAGATAGACACAAAGATAGGGGTGGTAGTAGTAATCAAACTAGCTTCAATAGCGCTAGTTAGGTTCAGACCAGAGTAAAGCAGGGATAAAGCTATCGTCCCACCCAGTATTTCTAAAAGTGTAATTTTAGCGAGAGTTTTCTTTAAATTTTTAATTTTGGGTAAGAAATGAAACAAAAGAGGAGTAGCTAGAATAGCAGCAATGATGTAGCGATAAAGTAAGAATCTGAAAGGGGTGGTGGCCTCAAAAGCTGGCTTGACCACAATTAATGCCGCGCCCCAAACAATCGTGTTAATAATCATGAAGACATAAGAAGGAAGGCGAGATTTTTTTTTAGTTTTCCCACGAGTCATACTCATCATCATAGTCAGGATTTGATATGATGCACAACATGCAGTTGAAAAAATATTTAGCAAAATACCCCAAGAAGTATTTAATTTTCGATTTTGATGAAACTATTACTAGAATTGAGATGGATTGGAGTTTGTATTATGACCGACTGGCTAAAGTTTATGAGAAATTTGATCCTGGGCATAAACATCTAGTTTTTTCTAGATACGATGGTTACAACGACTTTGTGAAAAAATATGGTAAAAAAGTGGCGCGCTTGGTAAAAGTTGCAAATCAAAAATATGAACAAGAAATGGCTCGTGGTTTTACTCCCAATCCTGAATTAATTAAGTTTATTAAAAATGCTGATAGATATAAAAAATATATTTATTCCAGTAATACTCTACCTACAGTATTAAGAGGAGTAAGAGAGCTAGAACTAGATGGTTGTTTTGATCAAATCATCACTCGTAGTGAAGTTACATATATTAAACCTGATTTGGAGGGTTTTAATTTACTGTACGATCCCAGTGTGTCTAAAAGTGAGTACTTAATGATCGGCAATAGTTTTTCTGATCAAAATTTAGCTAAGCTAGCGGAAATTGATTTTTATCTAGTCGAGTATTTTAGACCAATTTATTAATCACTTCATCGATACTCATTATTTCTTGGTCCCCGGTTTTGAGATTTTTTAGAGAAACTTGGTTTGAAGCGATTTCCTCTTCACCAATAACGATGGCATAGGGAATATTAGCCTGGTCAGCTTTTTTGAACTGTTTACTCATACTATCAATTGCTGGATAGAGTTCAGTTTTAATACCCGCTTGTCTGAGCTTGGTAGCAGCCTGAACAGAATTGATCTGGAGTTTTTCATCAAAAACTGTTACTAGAACTTGGGTACCAACTTTATCTGTGGGTATTAATCCTAGCTGTGTTGCCGCTTCCACCGTCCGGTCAAAGCCAAAAGCAATCCCTACTGCAGGAATATCAACTCCACCTAATTGATTAATTAATTTGTCATAACGGCCGCCGCCGCCGCAGGAACCGGAGCCATATTCGGGAAGGATGACTTCGAAGATCATGCCGGTGTAGTAATTTAAACCCCTAGCCAAAGTAGAAGTAAAAACTAAGTCTTTCTCCAAGACTCCAAGTTGTTGACTGAGCTTAATAATTTCTGCCAAATTATTAGAGATCTTTGCCTGCGCAATTTTTTCTAAAGCAGATTTGGCATTTTCTGTTGTTAGGCCTTTTTTTGTGAGTTCTAACATTACATCTTCGGCGGATAATTTATCTAATTTATCAACGCTTTGAATAATGGAGAAAATATTTACTTCATCAGTTACAAATGTTTTCAGTGCCGTAAATAATACTTGGCGATCATTAATTTTTAACTTAATGTTTTTGAAACCCACATTAATGAAGGAAAAATAAGTGCAAGCGATTATTTCTGCGTCTGCTAGGGGAGAGGTACTGCCAAAGATATCAATATCACATTGAGCAAACTCTCGATATCTACCAATTTGAGGCTTATCGGCCCGAAAAACGTTTTGAATTTGATAGCGACGAAAATAGCGCGGTAATTGATTTTGATACTGAGCTAAAACTCGAGCCGTAGGCACGGTTTGGTCATACCTTAAGGCCACTTCTCGCCCGCCTCGATCCTTAAAGTTATAAACGAGTTTATCAGCTTCATCACCATATTTACCCAAGAGTAAAGATGCATACTCTAGAGTTGGTGTTTCTAGTGGTTGAAAGCCAAACTGTTCAAAAATTTCTATGATCTTGCTGGCGACAAAATCACGCTGGCGTTTTTCTGCTGGTAAAAAATCACGAAAGCCTTTAAGAGTTTGAATTTGTTGTTTTGACATAATTTTTTTTAATTTGTTAATGCTTATTGTAACAGTTTTTACAGGCCTGTTACCGGGCAGGTGGCAACATTGTATTCTATCAGACTATTGCTATTTTCATTTTTTATACTTTATACATTGCCAATATCTTGAGATATTCTTCAGCAAGTGCTTTTTGTTGGCTATCAGTTAGTGTATCAAAATACTCTCTGGCTTCTTCTGGCCCCGTAAGACCCGATGAGCAAGCATTTCGTATCCAATTGAGAAAATCACGTGATGGTCTAATAGGATATTGTTTGGATTTTTTTTCTATTTCTTTTTCTGACATTTTTCCTCCTTTCTGTTTACAAATTAATAATTCCCAATCCCGCTATGCCTAGTAATAATCCTAAAATTTGCAGTTTGGTTAGTTTTTCTCCTAAAAGCACCAAACTCAGCATAATTAACACTATGTTTCGCCCGATTAAGATTGAGGGTAGAGTAGTACTGGCTTGGTTTTGCGGTGATCTAAGCACGATGAATAAGGCATAAAGTGCTATTGAGATTAAAACTCCAGCTAAAATAGAATACTTCCAACCATCGTTAGAAATCATTACCTCTGGTCTTTTGCGTAAGAACTGGATGGTTAAGATTATTGCCAAGGTTATTGCCGAGCTAACTTGGACCAACAATGCTCCCAGGGCCGGGTCACTCTTAGTAGCGGTGAGTTTGATGACTAGGTCGTAGCCACCAAACAACACCGCGCTAATTAGAGCTAATAAACCGATTTTCATTTCAGCTCTCCAATTATTTTCTCGGCAGTTTCGAGCACTTTAAACTTTTTAATCAAAGGCACAACCCTATCAATATCTTCATAAAAAGCCCTGTCTTGAGTAATCTCTGGGCTAATTGAGCGCACTAATTTGTAAACTGCCCGGAATGCTGGCGATGGCTGGAGTGGTTTTCTAAACTCGTATGCCTGGCAAACAGCCAATAGTTGAATTGCCAAAATAGCCTCAGTGTTTTTGATGATCTCTCGAGCCTGACGAGCAGCAATTGTCGCCATGGAGACGTGATCTTCCTGATTGGCTGAGACTGGGATTGAATCCACACTACATGGCGAGGCCAAGACTTTGTTTTCAGAAATTAGAGCCGCCTGAGTGTATTGCGCAATCATTAAACCCGAATCTAAACCGGCACTTTTAACCAAGAATGCTGGTAAACCACCCGAACAAGCTGGGTCCATGAGGTTATTGGTTTGACGCTCCATGATGTTGCCTAGATCAGTCACAATGATTTTTAGCAAATCCTGCGTATAGCCAATGGGCGCACCGTGAAAATTGGCTCCAGTCAAACAAATTTTTTCTTTGGTAAAGAATAATGGGTTGTCAGCTACTGCATTGATTTCAGTTTCAGTTACACGGCGGATGTAAGCTAGAGCCTCGCGCGCAGCACCTACCACCTGAGGAACAGAACGTAAAGAATAAGCATTTTGGACATTTTTCTTTTTTTGAGCCATAATCTCACTCCCGGAAAACAACTTGCGCAAGTTATTTGCAGACTGAGTTTGGCCCAAATAGCCTTTAGCATCGTTATAAAGTGCGCTGTAGGCAGACTCCACACAGTTTAGCACCTCGATATTCATGCTACAGATGATCTCAGTTTGTTTGATGAGCCTTTGTGTGTCATAAACATTAAAAGCCGCGACAGCGCTCATGTATTGAGTACCATTCATAATGGCCAAGCCTTCACGATAGGCGAGTTTTATTAAAGGAATACCAGCTTGGTTCATGGCGGCTGTACCGGTCATAATTTTGCCTTGGTAATAAGCCTGCCCTTCACCAATGGCGACTAGGCCCATTTGCGAAAGCGGGGCCAGATCACCAGAAGTTCCCACCGAGCCTTTGTTATAAAATACTGGCGTCACGCCCTTGTTTAACATCTCGATAAACGTGTTAAATAATTTGAGTCTTACTCCAGAATAGCCTTTGGCAAATAAGGCGGTGCGTAGAAACAGGGTGGCGCGAGCAATATCTTTTTCCACCACATCGCCCCAGCCAGAGCTGTGAGCTCTAAGCATCCGAGTGGAGAGTTCGCCGGCTTTTTCTTTAGAAATCAAGACATTGCCAAAACCACCAATGCCGGTGTTTAAGCCATACATAACATCACCTCGCTCCAGCATTTCTGCGATCGCCACCCAGTTAGCCTGGATTTTATCTAAAGCAGATTGAGCAGGTTTGACTTTAGTTTTATCACGTCCGACACGCACCACGTCTTCAATTGAGAGTGGCTGGTTGTTAAGAGTGATTAAATTAGGCGCGATACTTTTTTCATTATTTTTCATTATTATTTTCTTTCTTGATAATTTTTGTAATTGATTGTTTTTTGCTAATTGCTTGTGAATCTTGCTAAGACGCACTAAAAACCCCCGCGGTTTGGCGGGGGTAGAGAATTAAGATTAAAATTATGATTAAGCCGCAAAAACTACACCCGCCACTTTATGCTGGGGGCGATGATGAGCAGCGTTGGTTTGTAAGACTGTCATGCTAGACATAAAAACGCATTATACATGAGTTGAGCTTTATGTCAATATGTTAGCATGCTAATATAAAATAGAGTGAAATTGGGCAGTTTTTATTATTTACTACACTTCTTGTCATAAATCATTGTTTTGCCTCTTTGCAGTTAATTTTTCACGGGGTAATATGAAAGAATCATGTTAACCCAACAAGATAAAAAATATCTAAATAAAACTTTTGTCACCAAAAAATATTTACATGAAAACTTTGTTACCAAAAAAGATCATGATCAATTTGTGGACAGCGTGGCCGCGGAATTTTCGAGAATCCATGAAAAATTCGCAGCAATTGATGAAAGATTTGATGAGATGGATCAAAGGTTTGATAAATTAGAAAATTTGATTAATGAAGTGCTTTTAGAGGTAAGAAGTATTGGTACAAAGCTAGATGCGACGATTAAGCGAGTCGACAAAATTGAACTTCATTTGGGTTTAGCCATAGCCTAATTTTTTTTCGGGTAAAGTTTGGTCAAAACTGTTTTGTAACCCTTGTAAGGTTCTTTATTTAGAAACCTAGCCACCCTAGTAACCGTGGTAGTGCTGGTATGAAGTTGATCGGCAATTTCTGCGTAAGACATTTGAGTAGTCCAAAGCAATTTAGCGATCTGGAATCGAGTTGAAAATTCATCAATCTCTGCCGGAGTGAGTAAGTCTTTGAGAAAGTTTTTAACTCCTGCTTCATTTTCGAGCTGGCTAAAAGCAACTAGCAGATCGTGAGTTTGTTTTGACATATTGGTGTTATTATACGGTAAAATACTTGTTTATGGGCTCATAGGTAAAACGGTATACCATACCCTTCGCATGGGTAAATTCCGGGTTCGATTCCCGGTGAGTCCACAAAGTTTGGAACGGTCCTGTTAGAACTTGTGCATTCTGTTTTTAGGAGTGCTATAATTATGAGAAGCAAACATATGGAGTCCAATAAACAAAAACTCATAAGCCCAATCATCCAAATAAATTTCGGTGGATTGATTAACCTGCTTTCGGTTATATTTCTTCTTGTCGGAATATACTCCATGACTAGAGTCATCGTAAATCTAAAGTTTTTTGATAAATATCCTATGACTGGGGTTTTGTATTTTAATTTCTATGGCGTGAGTCCTTATTATCAAAAAGAGGAAGATTGCGTTTATCCAATAACATATATAGATGACAAAGGGACAGCGCGCAAACCATCCCAGGAGGAGCAAGATAGCGAGAAAAACAGTCAAGACAGATGCCTTAATGATGTTAAAAGCAATAGAGACAATGCCAAGGTTAATGATATTAATACATCAATTTTTTTCATATTTCTCGGGAGTGGTATTTTGATCACTAAGAAATTTCTCTATAAACATGAATAAAACAAAAACAAATTCTTTTATTACTCTAATTGGCTTTCTTCTTTTGCTCTTAGGAATTTATGCCACAACAAGAACTGGAGTTAATTTATTCTTCTTTAAGAAATACCCAACCACTGGTGTTTTATCGATTAATTTAATGGGATTCCCTCCCTACTCTCAAAGAGATGAAGATTGTTTTTACCCACAGCTATACTTTGCTCAAGATGGAGAGTCAAGAGATCCCTCCGAAGCGGAAAAGAAATATGAGGAACAACTGCAACGGAGCTGTATTAATGGTATTCAGCAGTCGCGTGAGAGCACAAAAATAAATGATATTAGTGTTTCTTTACTCCTGCTCTTTTTGGGCACGGGAGTCCTGGCTTTTAAACGGTTTATTGTATAAAAACTTTCATTAAAGTTCCAGCACCATCTCAATTTCATCATCATACTGACTACCGTCTTTAGCAGCCTGTGGTTTTAATCCACATTGCTTGAATCCCAGGTAGTCGTAAAAACCGCGCGCGCGCGTATTTTTAGCCAAATATGAAATAAAAACGCGTTCAATGTGCAAAGTTTTGACTTTTTCTAAAACAAACCTAACTAATTTTTTAGCATAACCCTGGCCGCGATAGTCTGGAGTAAGATAGAGGTTGTAGAGAAAAGCGATGTGTTGTTGCTTAATTAAGTATGATTTGGAGATTTGGCAAAACCCAATCAATTTGTCATTGATAAATAAACCATAATAACCCCAAACTGGAGGTTGTTGAGACAGACTTAGCTCATAAGCAAAAGAACCTTGGTCCTTGAGTTGTTCATAATCAAAAGTAGATAAAAATGCTTCAGGATTGGTTTGTAGTGCCTGAAGTCTAATTTGACGATAAATTAAATCATCGCTTTTATCTAAACGTCGAATTAATACAGAGATTGTCATCTGGTCAATTCTTTGGCTTGGCTATCAGTAATCAAAATAGTGTTTTCATATCTGTAACCAAATTTATTTTCCAAATAAATGCCTGGTTCTATAGTTACAACCATGTTGGGGAGAACTTCTTGCTGGTTTTGCCAGTTTAAAGACAAGCTCTCATGGAGACTTATGCCTAGTCCGTGTCCGGTGGTGTGGATAAAGTTTTTGCCATATCCAGCGTCAGTAATGATCTGGCGCGCAGTTTGATCTAGGCTTTGAGCTAAGATTGGTTGATTGGTTGTTTTTTTATTAAGTTTTTTTAAAGTAGCTTGATAAGCTTGTTTGACAACTTGTTCAATTTTCAAAAATTCAGGATTTGGCTTGTCACCAAACCAAATAGTTCGGGTCATGTCACTGCAGTAGTTACAAACTGTCGCCCCAAAATCTATTAAAACCACTGTCTCGGGTGTTAATTTAGCATCAGTAGGTTGGTGATGGGGTAGGGCAGAATTGGCTCCAAATGCCACAATGGGAGGAAAGGCCACTCGCTCTGAGCCAGCTTGTTTGAGTTTGGCTTCAACTAAATCTCTAAGTTGTTTTTCAGTTATGTTGATTTTAAGTTTTGCCCAAATGTCATGCATAACCAGTGACGCAAGTTTTGCAGCTTTTTTCAAAGACGAGAGCTCAGTTTGATCTTTAATCATCCGTAATTTCCAGATTAATTGACGATCTAGAGCTGAAAATTTTAAAAAGGGTAATTCTTTAATGGCTTCATATTCATTGACAAAGAGGCTAGTTTTATCAATTAAGAGCCAGGTAATGCTTTCTTGCTGATAAAGTTGTTGTAGTTGCTGTTTGAGTTTGTCTAATGAGCAACTTTTAATTGGAGTAATGATGTTTATTGATTGATATGGAGAAAAGCTAGCGTGAAGCAAAAAAACCGATTTTTTAGTGATGATCAAAAAAGCTTCTCTTTCTTCTGGTACTAAAAAATTAAAACCACTTAAATAAAACACATCATGGGGTGTAGAAAGAAGTAGAGCTTGATTGTCTTTGAGAACACGACGTAATTTATCTAGTCTAGATTTAATGGAATTAGCCGGTTTTTTACTCATTGCCTTGAAGTGTTTCTAGAGGGGCCAAGGTTCTGATGATAGAGGCCGCTTTACCCTCATCATTTTCGTAACCTACTATCAGCACTTGCAGATCTTTAATAAATTTACTGTTTTTAACAATTTTACCATCATGATCTTGATATTGAGTTTTTATATTAAGATCAAAACTGACGTCCTCATTTTGACGCGACAACAGGGTTAATTTATTCTTAGTTTGATCAACAATTGTACCCAGCATCACAACATGATTTTTAGGCAGAAGAGTAGCCGAAGAAACCAAAATTCTCTTGGGCGTAAAAGCATCATCTACAATTAATCCCATGATTACTAGCCAATCGCCAATAGCTAAATCATCAATAGAGATTTCTTTATTGGCTTTAAGCAAGGTTACTTGATTATCAATGGGAATAATTTCTGTGCCCTTGCTATTAGTTATGGTTAAACTTTCTGCGGTGACTCGTTCAATCTGACCGATAAAACCACGTTTGCGTTGTGATAGTTCTCCCAACACTTTTTTTACATTAGGATTGTTGGCTGTTTTTTGAAGCAATTTTTTAATATTCTCGGTTTTGGTTTGATCAAAAATAGAAGAAGATGAATCAGTTGCTTCTTGAGCAGTGACTGCTATTGGCATTGCGAGTAATAAACTGAGAAGGCTAAGTACAAGAAGAAACTGTTTTGTTATTTGCATTATTTTGTTTCTTCCACCAATGGTTTGGTGGTGTAGATGACCGTTCTTTTTGCTATCGCCGTTTGGCCATCTTCATCTAAAGCGTAAACTTCAATAATATTGCTTCCGAGCTCAAGTTCGCTCTCAACGGAAAAGCGACCCGCTTCGTCAGTCATGGTGATGTTTTCTTCATCTTTAATAAAGATGACCACATAAGATTTGGGATTAGTGGTCCCAGCGATGGTCACAGTTGGTTCATCGACTACACTTTCGTCTTCTGGACTATGAAGAACAAGGATGCCATTTACAACTGCGCTCGAGTCGGGAGAAGGGTTGACTCCGAGTTCTTCCGATGATTGATTAGGCTTATTTAAAGAGCTTTGAGCCGTATAAACCCCATACACAATTATCAAGCCAAAAACTAATCCAACTAGTACTGAGATGATCATTTCTTTTTTCATCAGAGTATCTTATTATACCTTACATATGATTATCACCTACCACGGACATTCAAGCTTCAAGTTAAAAGGAAAAGCTGGGACTGTGATCACAGATCCATTTCATCATTATGTGGGTTTTGAATTTTCCAGTGTCAGTGCAGATATCGTGACAGTTTCTCATACCCATCAAGATCATAGCCAAGTTAGTTCTGTTAGTGGCACTGCGCGCAGAAAAAATCCCTTCATTATTGATACTCCAGGAGAATATGAAGTAGGGGGGGTTTCAGTTTTTGGAGTTAAAACTTATCACGATGAAAACCAGGGGGTTGAACGTGGGCCAAACACAGTTTTTACCATCCTGCTAGATGATATGAGAGTTTGCCATTTGGGAGATCTGGGCCATGAGCTTACCGCAGAACAAGTAACTAAGATCGGCATGGTGGATATTTTATTGTGTCCAGTGGGTGGGGTTTTTACTATAGATCCTAAAACAGCGGTTAAAGTAATTAAGACTTTAGAGCCTAGTATAGTTATTCCAATGCATTTTAAAACTCCATCTCACGACGCAAATGTTTTTGGGGAAATGGCTACGGTAGAAGAGTTTTTGAAAGAATACGGCGTTGAGGTCCAAGCTGAAGAAAAACTTATCATTGATCGTAATAGACTGCCGGAAGAAACAGAGGCAGTGGTACTAAGGCGTGGATAAGGTATACTGTTGACACTTTAATCATAAGTATTAGTCAATCCTGCTCACAACATACATGGCTGACAAACGAGTTCCTCCTCACGATCTTGATGCTGAAGAGTCAGTTTTAGGCTCGATTCTCATCGACCCCGAAGCCATTATCAGAGTGGGCGAACTACTCCGACCAGAAAGTTTTTATGATTCTTCACATCAAGCCATCTACGAGGCGATGGAGATTTTGTATGAAAATCGTCAGCCGATTGATGCGGTAACTTTAACCAGCCAACTTAAGAAGATGAAACAACTTAAGGCTGTGGGCGGTGCGGCTAGGATTGCTGAGCTGTCCAATATAGTTTCTACAGCCGCCAATGTAGTCAATTACGCTCAGCTAATTGTGGAAACTTTTGTGAAGCGACGTATTATCTCTTTGTCTGGAGAGCTGGCTGAAAAAGCTTTTGATCCCGGAACAGAGATGATGGATCTGCTGGATATGGCTGAGCAGAAGGTATTTAAAGTATCTCAAACTAGAACGGACAAAGCCTTTACCCCGCTGAAAGATACTTTGGTGGAAAGTTTTGAGCGCTTAGATGAACTCCAGAGGTCAGGAGATGATCTGCGTGGGTTGCCGACTGGGTTTGTAGATCTGGACCGGATGCTGGCAGGACTCCAGCGGTCTAACCTAATTATTTTAGCGGCTCGCCCGGGGATGGGAAAAACAGCGTTGGCATTAAACATTGCTCAGTATGTGGCTGTGAGTGCGGGGAAGAAAGTCGGCTTTTTTTCTTTAGAAATGAGCAAGGAGGAGCTAGTAGATCGGTTGTTGGTTTCTCAAGCTGATATTGATGCTTGGCGGCTCAAAACTGGCCGATTAGATCAACAAGATTTTTTAAAGCTGTCAGACGCAATGGGCGTGTTGGCAGATGCGCCGTTGTTTATTGATGATACTCCTGGTATGTCGATTTATGAAATGCGAACCAAAGCTAGGCGTATAGCCTCAGAGCAAAATATTGATTTAATAGTGATGGATTATATTCAGTTAGCTCATGGCCGCAATCAGGACAATCGGGTTTTAGAGATTGGTGAGGTTTCGCAGGGATTGAAAAATATTGCGCGTGAGCTGAAGATTCCTGTATTGGCTTTGTCGCAGTTAAATCGAGCGGTTGAGAGTCGGGGAGACAAAGCACCACAACTATCTGATTTAAGAGAGAGCGGCAATTTGGAGCAAGATTCGGACGTGGTGATGTTTTTGTATCGAGCAGACGAAGATGTGCGAGAAACGATGAAGTTAAAAATAGCCAAACATCGTAATGGGCCTCTAGGCACAATTGATCTTTTCTTTAGAGGGGATCGGATTAAGTTTTTTGATATGGAGTCCAGGCCTTCAACTGGGATTTAGGAATTTTTCTAATTTTAATTTTCTAACTCGGTGCCTGGCCAAACAAAAAATACAACAATCCCAATAATAGAAAAATAAACATTAAGAAAAATCCCAGGGTAGATTTAAGACTTTTAAAGGCTTTTTCCGGATGAGAGGAATCAGTTTTTATAATAATGATGATGGCAATGGAGAACCAGATGGTAGCTTTAATTATCAGCCACCAAATATTGCTAATATCGAAAATTGAGTGAATAATCGCTTGCATTGATGGCATAATATCATCTCATGATGAATGATTTAGGATATAATATCAAGTAGAAATCTGAAATTGTGAAAAGCCGTGGTGGCGGAATTGGTAGACGCGTAGGTCTCAAAAACCTATGAGGGCAACCTCGTGAGAGTTCGATTCTCTCCCACGGCACATTTATTTACCCCGTTCCAAAACGGTCACCTTTACTTTAATAACCAGATTAAACCCACAGCGATTATTTGTGGTGTTAGTCCAACTACTTTATTAACCACAGAATGATGAAACCAGCTATGAAATTCATTAATTTGTTTCAAAAAACAAGGCTCCCATTTTAAGAAATTGCGCGGAGCTTCTAAAAAGTCTGGCACAAGTCCAGTAAAAGCTCCTGTCCAGATATGATATTGAATTTTTGTTTGATCAGCTTGCCAGAGAAAATAGATTAAAACTATGGTTGCGGCTAGATCTAATAATTCTAACAAAAAGGCCGCTATTCTTGTTCGCATACCATTGTTTAAGCCGGTTGCTACATCCCAATGGGGGATCCAATCTTCTAGATAATGAGTGGCTAAAGTAAGGGGAATATATAATGCGGGATGGGGTAATTTACTGGCAATAAATGCTCCGGTTAAGGCATGAGATATCGATAACATAGGAGTATAGTATACAATAAACAGCATGTATCCAACGTTACTCCAGTTCGGTTCAATAGCAATTAGTACCAAGAGTGTTTTTGTTGTACTGGCTTTTCTCGTCACTGCTTTTGTATTCTGGCGCAAAACTCGTGAAGAGCATTATCTTCAAGATCAAGCTTTTGACGCTTTTTTATTAACAAGCATGGTTGGTTTGGTGATGGGCCGGGTTGGTTTTGTGATCCAACATTTATCTGAGTTTGGTTTTAATCTTTGGCATTGGCTGGATGTGGTTAACCATCCGGGCAGTTCGATTTCTATAGGCTTATTGGGTGCTTCTTTGTATTTGTATCGATACGCTGGTAAACAAAAATGGGATCAGTTTGAAGTCCTAGATTATTGGTTTTTAGCCGTGGCCGCTGGGATGGTTTTAAGACAAATTGGTAACTTTTTTGCAGGTGTTGGTTTTGGTTACCAAACTAATTTACCTTGGGGGATGGTCTTTCCTGGAGTATTTACTAAATATCACCCGGTACAGCTTTATTCCACCTTATTCTTTCTGGCTCTTTATATTTATCTTTCTTGGGCGGAGTATAACTACCGGACTTTTGTTTGGTATAAGGCGGGTAAAAAGACGGCACAAACCGGTTTTTTAAGCTGTGTATTTATGATCGCCGTGGGTGGTTTCATGAGCTTAATGCAGTTCATTAAGCCTCCTCAATTAGTTTGGAAAGGGATCAATTTTGATTTACTACTATATTTACTTCTGTTAGTAGGAGGGGGAATTATCGTTTATCTAAAGTCTGGCCGATCATTTAAGTTATTTGGGAAGAATAATTAAGATGTTTTGGTTAGTATTTCTACTGACTTTTCTGGTAGATCAATTCACTAAGCTGATTGCTCCTTTATATTTTAAAATTACCCTCAATTATGGAGTATCTTTGGGATGGTTTAGTCAAATCCCAACTGGAGTAATCACGCTGGCTTTGCTAGGGCTTGCGGTAGGATTAGCCTATATGTTTCGTCGGGAATGGCACCGTTATCCTGTAATTAGCGGGTTATTCTGGGCTGGATTAATTTCTAATCTATTAGACCGAATTTTATTTGGGGGAGTGACTGATTGGTTGCAGTTACCAATGACGCAAGTAAGTAATAATCTGGCTGATATGGCGATGAGCTTAGCCCTGCTACTATTATTAGTTAACGAAATCCAAAGGCATTATGGACATTCCAATTATTCATGAAGATCAGGACATCTTAGTTGTTGATAAACCTGCTGGAGTGGTGGTAAATAAAGCAGAGACTCTTCAAGAGTTAGCTCTGCAAGATTGGCTGGAGGAAAAAGCAAAAGATTTCCAGCAGGTAAATTGGGCTGAGTTGGTGCCTGATGATTTTGATGATAGTTTTGGAACTCCAGAAGAAATTTTTGTGCAACGACAGGGATTGGTGCATCGTTTAGACAAAAACACTAGTGGAGTACTAGTAATGGCTAAAAACCCCGGGTCTTTAGTAAATTTACTATCTCAGTTTAAAAATAGGCAAGTGAAAAAAAGATATGTGTGTCTTACACATGGCAAGTTTCGCGTCCCAACCGGCACAATTAGCGCGCCACTAGGCAGAATGAGTACTGATCGACATAAATTTGCAGTAGTGCCTCAGGGCCGAGATGCAGTTACCTTGTATAAAGTCAAAGATTTTTATGTGGGATTAAATGAGCAGGGGCAAGAAAAGCTTGGGAAAATGGTAAAAAAGATCTCTCTTTACCAAGGTTTTTCTTTAGTTGAGTGTTGGCCACAAACGGGTCGTACACACCAAATTAGGGTTCATATGAAGCACTGGAAGCATCCTTTGGTGGGTGATATTAAGTATGTGGGGAAAAAGAGGGCTAAGCTTGATGTGTTATGGTGTCCGCGGCAGTTTTTGCATGCGGCAGAGTTAAAATTTTTTCATCCGCGAAGTGGGAAAAAAGTGAGCCTTACGGCTAATTTAGCCAAAGATTTGTCAGAAGTGTTAACTTTGCTCCAAGCTTAATTTTATCGCACTTAATTTTATTGCAGTAGCAACTAATGGAAATGGAGTAAAATAACATTATGTCTCACATATCTTTTTATCCTCTAACTTGGGAACAATTTCACAACGATTGTTTCCAATTAGCCAAGAAAGTTGCTCAAGCAGGGAATAAGTTTGATCGAATCGTGTGTATTGATCGCGGCGGGGCAGTAGTGGCGAGATTTTTATCTGACTTTTTAGACCTCAAAGTCTCTAGTTTTGTGATGGTAGCTTATAAAGAAGTAGGTAAAATTAGCCAGCCCAAAATTATGGAAGAGCTAAAAACTGATATTAAAGATGAAAAAATTTTATTAGTCGATGAAATTATTGATAGCGGTAGTTCTTTTGAAATCGCTACTAGGTATTTACAAAAATTTCAGCCTAGAAAAATTACAACTTTGGCACCTTATATAAAACCAGTAAGTAGATTTAAGCCTGATTTTTGGCAGGTTAGTACCGCCAAATGGGTCGTGTTTCCTTATGAAGTGAGAGAAACGATTGGAGACGTGAGTAAAATTTTGCAAAAACAGGAGAAAAGTGAAAACGAGATAAAAAAACAATTAGTAAAGTTTGGTTTTAGCGAAGAGCAACTGGGCTATTTTTTTAAATCTTGATAAAATTTTTCTCGTTTTTTGATCAGCTCTTGGGCAATTTTTTTAGCTTGGTCGTGAGTGAATCGCGGCAGTCGTTTTTGATAAATACTAGTTCTCATAAAATGTTCATTTTCCAGCAAAGAAAGCGTTGGAGGGACGAGCTCGACATCCAGCATTCCCAACGCATCGCACTCCATCAATAGTAATTCATCTTCGTCTTGAAGCTTATTAATGAAGTCATGGACAGAAACAAGATGAGCCAAACGCAGCACTTCAGCTTGTGCAAAATAACCAGAGAGACGTTGATAAATTAGTCGTTCAATCATCTCTACACTTTTTTTCATATGTAGATCTTTTTGAGAGCGAGCTTGGTCGATAGAGATGGGTGTTTTTTGGCTGAATAAATTAGCATAACCCCAATCGTGAGCATAAGCAGCTGTGAGTAAAATTTTAGGATTTAGCAGCTTAGGGTGATTAATTTTTTTTAACAAATATTTCATCCAATAAACCACTGCCTCAGTATGAGGTTTGTCCCAGCGCGGCCGGCCTTTATTGGCTAAATCTTTGAGAATGATCTGGCGTAGAACTCGTTCGATGTAGGGATGAATGAGTTGAGTGTCCTTCATTATTGATAGTATACTGGACTAATGATTAAAAAAGATAAGATTTATGAGTTCATTCAACAAGAGACGCAACGCCAGATAGAAATGATTGGGCTAATTCCCTCAGAGAATCACATTTCGTCAGCAGTGTCCGAGGTGCTGTCCTGTGTTTTAAATAGCAAATATTCCGAAGGGTATCCTAGTCGACGTTATTACGAAGGCAATCAGTTTGTGGATAAAATTGAAAATGAAGCCCGCGACAGGGTTAAAAAGCTTTTTGAAGTGCCGTATGTGAATGTCCAGCCATATTCGGGTTCACCGGCCAATAGTGCCATTCAATTTACACTTTTAGAGCCAGGTGATACTCTGATGGGGCTAGCTCTATCTGGTGGGGGACATTTGACTCATGGTCATCCTAAAGTGACTTTTTCTGGTAAGTATTATCACTCTGTTCAGTATGGATTGACACCACAAGCTAGAATAGATTTTGTCCAGTTACGAGAATTAGCCAAAAAACATCAACCCAAACTTATTATTGCCGGTACGACTGCTTATCCATTTACCCTGGAGTTTGATAAGTTTCGCGAGATTGCCGACGAAGTGGGAGCGTGGCTAATGGCAGATATTTCTCACATCACCGGCCTAGTGGTGGCCGGCGAGCATCCTTCACCAGTGCCGCATGTTGACGTAATTATGTCTACGACTCATAAAACTTTTCGTGGTCCGCGTGGCGCCATGATTATGGTGACCAAGAGAGGTTTGGAGAGGGATCCGCGGTTGGGAGAGAAAATTGATGCGGCGATTATTCCCGGTTTACAGGGCGGCCCACATAATGCCACTACGGCCGGGATTGCTATTGCTGCAGCAGAGGCCATGAAACCAGAGTTTAAGCAATATGGTCAGCAAGTAGTGAAAAACGCTCAAGCTTTGGCCCGGGCTTTACAGGACGAGGGTTTAAAACTAGTGGGGGATGGGACAGATAACCATTTGATGTTGATTGATTTAACACCCCAAGGCTTTGGTCTTGGTACACAAGTAGCTTTTGCCATGGATGTAGCCGGAATGTATGCCAACCGCAATAGTATTCCTCATGAGTCATGCTCTCCTTTTTATCCATCTGGGGTGCGATTGGGGACACCCTTAGTAACTACGCGTGGAATGAAAGAAAAAGAGATGAAACAAATCGCTTACTGGATTTCTTTAGTAGTAGAGGAGGTAAAAAAATATGAGTTACCTAAAGAGCGAATAAAAAGAAGCATTTTTATTAAAGAGTTTCGAAATAAAATATTGGTTAATGAAAAATTATTAAAAATTCGTCAAGAGGTGACAACAATGGCGAAGAAATTTCCACTTTTTAAGTGGTGATAATATATAAAAACTGTGATAAATTTAGGATAATATGAAAGATGAATTAAAGAAGACTAGCTATAGACCTTTTCCTAAGGTAATAAGAAAAAGGCCTGCTAATAACAGGGAGTGGATAGAATTGGCAAAAAGGGTACAAAAGTCAATTAAAAATCAGGAAGCGTATCTTGAAAAAGAAGAAAAACAACAAAACAATTATTATTCTGGCAGATCAATTTTACAATTTTCTTGAGAATAAACACTTATTGCTAGACACATCATTTTTCCTTGATGCGGTAAAAAATAAAGACGAGTTTATTGATTTCAAGAAGCATTGCAAAAAGTCTCAAATTATTCTAGTGACAATAGATCCAGTGGCTTGGGAGTTTACCAGAGGCACATATGGCAATGAGCTTAGTGATAGACTTGCTGTTATGGATGCTTTAGTTGATCAATATCTGCCTATTAATTTAGTAGATATCTCTAGAGATCATGTGCCATTCTTAATAGAAAAATATCAAAGAATCGGGAGTAATGTTTCCATAGTCGATTTTTTACTTGGAGCACTGGCTCGTAAGCACAGTAACGATTTATGTATTTTGACCAAGAATCCCAAAGATTTCCCGCTTTCTTTTTTTGAGTTAAAATCTCATTTGTTATTAAATGGAGAGAATTTTTTACAAGCTTATGGAGTTTATTCTTTTAAACAAAAAAGCTTTAAAAGTAGTAAAACAAAAAGAGAGAAGGACGTAGTTCCTTTTTAATATGTTATTTATTGGCGCTCATGTTTCAGCTGCCGGAGGAGTAGAATATACCCCGAAAAGAGCCAATGAAATTGGTTGTAATTGCTTGCAGATTTTTTCGGGCAGTCCTCGGGTTTGGCAGAAGCCAAAATTAGAGAGTCATAATATTAATAAATTTTTCTCGGAAAGAGAAAAATATGGTGTTCTATCAGTCTTTACTCACGCAATTTACCTGGTTAATCTAGCCTCAGATAAATCTGAGTTGGTGGACAAATCAGTAGCAGCTTTAAAGTATGACATGAAGTTTGATGCTTGGCTTAATGGTTCGGGGGTGATTGTGCATTTAGGGAGCCATCAGGGCCGAGGTTGGGAGGCGGTGCGGGTACAATTAGCAGTTTTGATTAAAGAAATCATCGCTGCTAGTCCTCAAGAATCAACTTTCTTGATTGAAAACTCGGCTGGGCAGAACGGCAAAATTGGCAGTAATCTTGATGAAATTAGATGGTTATTGGATAAAGTAAATTCGTTGCAACTAGGTTGGTGTTTTGATACTTGCCATGCTTTTGCAACAGGATATTCACTTGGGGGAACATTACAAGCCGCAGAAAGCAATAATTTTCACTCAGAGTCAGCTCTAAGAGCAATTGAGCGGTTGGGACTATGGTCTACTTTAAGATGCATCCACGTCAACGATAGTCGAGATGAGTTTGGATCGGGGAGAGATCGGCACGCTAATTTAGGCGAGGGCAATATCCCTCAGGAAGAATTAAAGTATTTTCTTAACAACCCCCAAATCAAGCCACTGCCTTTATTGCTCGAGGTCCCGGGTTTTGATAAAAAAGGTCCGGATGCGCAGAATGTGAGATTGCTGAAACAATTACTCGAGGACTAAATCAATTTCTCAGGTACAATATAGTTCATGATTATTTTTGATGGCGACAATTTAGCTAGCACTTATGAAATAATTCTTAAGCAAGAAGTCGCAATTCTGCGTGCGCAGGGTACTAAACTTAAAATTGCCGCTATTCTGTTTGCAGAGGATAAGGGCAGTCAGCTTTATACTCAGCTCAAGAGTGAGGCAGCCGCTCGCTCGGGCATTGACTATGAGGTGTTTGAATTTTCTTTAACAGAAAATATTGAAAAAGTTGAACAAAAGTTACAAGAACTAAATCAAGACCCTGTAGTAACAGGGATTATTATTCAAAAACCTTGGCGTAAAACTTGGGCAAAAGTCAAAGGAATTAATCAAACCAAGGGTCAGAAGGCAGTACGCTTGGCTTTTAATGCTTGGTGGCAGTTTCTTACTTCTAGGATTGACCCGCAAAAAGATGTAGATGGTTTGCACCCCAGCACCCTAACTACAGTAAAAGCCAACACCTGGCGGCAACAACACAAAGTTTTGCCTGCTACGGCTAAGGCAGTTTTCACAATCCTGGATAAAGCTTTCTCGGAGTTAAAAATTTCTCCAGCTCAACAACGACAGCAACAAATTCTAATTTTAGGCCGGTCAGATATTGTGGGCCAGCCAGTGTTTTATGAGCTTAAGAACCAGGGTTTCCAGGCCAAGATGTTGACTCAAGATGATGTCAGCCAGCGCTTAAATTCAAGTAAGAAACTCATTGACGCCGATATTATTATTAGCGCTACAGGCGTTAAGCATTTGATTACAGGCGAGATGGTGAAAGAGGGGGTGATTATTATTGATGTGGGTGAGCCGCACCCAGACGTTGAGCTTAAATCTATGAAAGCTAAAGCGGCTTTTATTACCCCTGTTCCTGGCGGTGTAGGACCAATGACCGTGGTGAGTTTACTCAAGAACTGTGTTACAATAGCCACTACGTAAAAGTTACGGCGTTGGTTCTAGCTAGTCCTGACTATCAAACCAAGGCCAGTCCCAGTAAGTAGGGATAAACAAGGACAAGTATGATTGATGTTTCTCAACTAGAAAATGTTGCCCCTGAGTATGACCTGCGAGATTTATTAGAGGCAGGCTGTCATTTTGGACATGAAGCCAGCAAGTGGCACCCCAGTATGGCGCAGTGGATTTACACTCAACAAAATGGGATTCACATTTTTGATTTAGAGAAAACCGCGGCTCAATTAACTATTGCTTATAACTATCTTTATCAATTAGGTAAAGAGGGCAAGACAATAATTTTTGTTGGTACCAAACGCCAAGCCCGCGAAATTGTCAAAGAAAAAATTCAAGAATCGGGGATTCACTGGATTACTTCTCGGTGGTTGGGCGGATTGTTCACCAACTGGCAACAAGTTAGTAAGTCACTCAAGAAAATGATTGAAATTGAAGAAGGCCTTAAAGGTGATAAATATAAAATGTATACCAAGTATGAGCAGACTCAGTTGGAAAAAGAAGCTGGTCGCTGTGCTCGTTTCTTTGATGGCCTGCGAGAGCTCAAAGATATTCCCGATGCTTTATTTGTGATTGACCCCAGCAAGGAAAAAATTGCTTTGACCGAAGCAGAAACGATCGGCGTGCCGGTGGTGGCTATAGTTGATACTAACACTAATCCTCGCTCGGTCGAGGTAGTAATTCCGGCCAATGATGATGGTCGTGGCAGTATTGAGTTTATTGTCGATCAATTAATTGAGGCTTATACTAAAGGCAAGGCCGCTAAAACAGGCAGTAAGAACAAGGCGGACGAGACAGCAGATAAAACAAATATGGCGGGCAAGGCAGCCAAGCCAGCCAAGGCAGATAAGAAAGGCTAAAATGGCAAATATTAGTGCAACTTTAGTTAAAAAACTTCGTGAAGAAACCTCAGTGGGGATGATGGATTGTAAAAAAGCTCTAGAAGCTACTGCTGGAGATTTTAAAAAAGCTCAAGAAATTTTACGCGAAAAGAACTTAGTTAAGGCTGATAAAAAATCAGACCGAGAAACTAAAGAGGGCTATATTGCTAGTTACGTTCATACCAATAACACAACTGCGGCATTAGTAGAAGTTTTATGTGAGACTGATTTTGTCGCCCGCAATGCTGATCTGCAAAAGATGGCTAATAATCTAGCTATGCAAGTAGTAGCGATGGATCCTGCTGATGTGGCGGAGCTATTAGCTCAAGACTATATTAGGGATCCACAGATCACTATAGAAGAGTTGGTTAAACAAACCAGTGGCATTCTGGGTGAGAAATTGGTGGTGAATCGTTTTGTTCGCTATGAGATTTAACCAAAGTGATTATCTAATCAGCATTGCATCTCCAAAACTATAGAATCGATATTTTTCTGTTATGGCTGTTTGATAAGCTCGACCAGCTGAAGAATTTTGAAATTTTTTAAATTGGTGTGAAGTATTGGGTTGACTAACAAAAGCAGTAACCAGCATCAGCAGGGTAGATTTGGGTAAATGAAAATTGGTAATGAGACTGTCTACAAATTGGAACTGATGGGGTGGATGGATGTATAAATTAGTTTCTCCGGTCATAGGTACCAATTTTCCATTTTTGACACAGTTCTCTAAAACTCTAGTGGTGGTAGTTCCCACAGCCACAATTTTTTTTTGGGCTTGCTTAGCTTGGTTGAGACGCATGGCCACATCTTCGGGAAGAGAAAATTGTTCTTCATGCAGGTGGTGCTTGGTAATATCAGTTTCTTTGACTGGCAAAAAAGTCCCGAGACCGACGTGAAGGGTAATTTCTTCTATTTGGATACCTCTTTTTTGCAGTTCTAAGTCCAGCTTGGGGGTAAAGTGCAACCCGGCAGTCGGAGCAGCCACAGAGCCTTGGTGGCGCGCATAAGTGGTTTGGTAAAGTTTCCTTAGTCTCATTTCATCTTTAATGCAAGTGATATAGGGTGGAATAGGAGTATGACCTATTTTTTCTAGAGATTGAAATAATTCTGTTTGAGTCTGATTAAAGCTGATTTTGCGCGTATAGCCAGTGATCTGTGTGCATATAGCAACAAGGCTAGAATTTGCAAAAGTGATTTTTTGACCAAGTTTTAAGCCAGGTTTAGTTAGACACTCCCAAGTTTCTTGTTTCTCCTGCATAGTGAGGCGTTTCGTTAGAAGTAGCTTTATTTGTCCGCCAGTGATTTTTTGTCCAAAGATTCGAGCTGGAATGACTTTAGTGTTGTTGCGAACTATTACATCGTTTGCTGATAATAAGTTTGGTAAATCGTAAAAGTGGTGATGAGTTATTTTGCCAGTTTGACGATCTAAGACCAGCAAGCGGCTTTTATCACGCTGAGCCACTGGTTGTTGGGCGATTAATTTGGGCGGGAGATAGTAGTCAAACTGGTCCAGAGTTAGCACGGATGCAATTATATAATAGGCAAATGGTCAAGTTTGGTTTTAAACTAAAAAAGACTTTGGGTAAAGCTCGGGTGGGGGAGTTTAGTACTGCCCATGGAGTAGTCAAAACCCCGATTTTTATGCCTGTGGGGACCAAAGCAAGTGTGAAGGCACTGGATAGTCGTGATGTCAGAAATACCCAGGCACAAATTATTTTAGGTAATACTTATCATCTCTATCTCCGTCCAGGAGAAACACTAATTGCAGAGAGAGGGGGATTGCATCAATTCATGAATTGGTCAGGTCCAATTTTAACTGATTCGGGTGGCTTTCAGGTTTTTTCATTAGGGGAGAATGCGCAGATTTCTGCAGACGGAGTAGAGTTTCAGTCTCATCTTGATGGCTCAAAACTTTTTTTTACTCCTAAAAAATCAATTGAGATTCAACGCATGCTTGGAGCTGACATAATTATGGCTTTTGATGAGTGCACTCCAGATACGGCAGATATAGAGTATGTCACTCAGGCTCTGGATAGAACTCATTGTTGGGCCAAGCAAAGCCATGCTTGCTGGCAGAAGCAAAAAACTAGTGCTCAGGGTTATTATCAAGCTTTATTTGGAATTATTCAGGGTGGATTGCACCAACAACTGCGAGAGCAAAGTGCTCAATTTATCACCGCTTTGGGTTTTGATGGGATTGCGGTCGGCGGGGAGACGATTGGTTATAACATGCCGGGGACTCAACAAGTGATGAATTGGATTGAACATTTATTACCCATTGATAAGCCTCGTTACGCCATGGGATTGGGGCAGGATCCTCAGGATATTGTTGATGCGGTCCAGATGGGTTTTGACATGTTTGACTGCGTAGGTCCAACTAGGTTAGCCAGAAATGGAGCCTTGTACCATGGTCAACTAGAGCACCGTGGTCAGCTAGAGCAGGGGAGAAGTGGATTTAAGTTTATGTCAGCCTTTGACCAAGGTCGGTTGAATATCGGACGGGTTGATTTCAAAACTGATGATGAAGTTATCATGAAAGGCTGCGATTGCTATACCTGCAAAGCGGGTTACACTCGGGCCTATCTTAATCATTTATATAAATCCCAAGAATTGAGCTACTATCGTTTAGCCAGCATCCACAATGTTAGGTTTATGATCAGGCTGACCGAAGAGATCAGAGCCGGTATACTAAAGTCGTGACAAAAAAACGTTTGAAACAAAAACGATCTCAAGCGAATAAAATTTATCCAGCTTGGGAGTTGATTAAAAAAATTTCTACCCTACTTTCAATTTTGATTATTTTAATAGTTCTAATTCTGGGGTGTATTTGGCTAGCTGGATCACAATTATTTACCCTAGATAATAATAAATATATTTTATTCGCTTCTTCAAAAATAGACAGTTCTAAAGCTAAAATTTATTTGGCATATTTTTTACCATCTGAACAGAAAATTCTGATTTTTCCACTTCAATCACAGCTAGTGGGAGTAATTGGTGGTTATGGTGAATATCAGTTAAGTGCTGTTTATCCGTTGTTAAAAATGGAGAAAAAAGATAATCGTTTTCAATCAGCAGCCATGAGTTGGGGGGTAGGAGTGGTGATTGATGAAGTTTCAGAATTAAGTTTAGCATTAGACTTAGAGAGTAAGAATCACCTCCAAAAACAGCTAATCAAGATGGTGATTGATAATTTTGTTCATTCTAAGTCATTGGTTGAGTCACTCCAATTATTCTTTTTTACTCGATCTGTTCCAGCTGAACAAGTCAGGATTGAGACGCGACCAGTCTCTATAGATCAACTGGCGACCTTTACAGTTTCTATGATTTATGAAGACTGTTTGGTAGCAGTAGTTAATACTACTAACAAAGTTGGTTTGGCAGCAGAAATGTCAAAAATTTTAGAGAAAAGTGGGGTAGTAGTAGTTCGGGTTACTGATCAAAGTAGTCCCTATCAGCTTTCAAACATTTCTTATGCCGTTGATAATTTAGCCTGTCAAGTTTTAGCCGATCGCGCTGTGTCTCTTTTTCCCAATCAAGTAGTTAAACAAGATAGCCCTCAATTGAGGCAAGAATATCGAGCGGATTTAGTGATTTTGATCGGAGAAGACTTAGCTAAAAGAATGAATTAATCGTCTAGCGTTTGAATGTCATCAAAGGTTATTTCAATATCAGTATCAGTATGTACTATCTCGACGGGAATATCGTCTTCTAACATCGATTCATCCACTTCGTTGATGGTAGTATTGACACCAATCTGGTTAGCAGGAAAAGAGTTAGTATTTTGGTTTTTTTTAGATCGCTTAACTTCTCGCAGATGAACTACACAGAGGGCTCTATCACATGAGCGAATGCGGCAGGAGTAAGTGTTGCCCGATTTAATTAGCTTAGTGAGTCTAAAGGACAAATCTTCAGGTAGAGAACCAATATAAACATCATCTAAACAGACTGAGATATAGCGATTTTTAGGTTGGAGATGACACTCTTTGCCAATAGAAATTTTAGTCAGCACATTTTTATCAGCCAATCGATAGAGCTCTACAGATTTAGTTTTTCCTGGTTCTTCAATGAAATACTCATTTGAAAAAGCAGGTAGATTGGTGTTTTGTTTGTTCTTGATTCTTTTGAGATGTTTATTAGCCAATTTATTAGAGCGGTCAATTTCTAAAACTTGTTTAAAAATTTGTTTAGCCTTGGCTGATTTTTTGAGCTGAAGATAGGTGGCGCCAAGTCTGTTGAGAGCATTAATATCTAGAGGTTTAAGTTCTAGAAGTTGTTGATTAAATTGCAGAGCCGTTTGCCAATCCTGTTTTTTAGTGGCGTTAACAGCAAGGTGTTGAAGTTTAAGAACTTGGCTCATGTATACAAGAGGTAACTACTAAGTGATTCGTAACGACGAAGAATACCGTGCTGGCCAATGATTGTCAACTAACAATAAACATTCTACAATTCTGCCAAAGACCGCTAAGCAAACTCAGGAAAGGAAGATTCTTATGTCAGGACACAGTAAATGGGCTAATATTAAAAATCGCAAGGGAGCTCAAGATGAGAAAAAAGGTAAGGTGTTTGGTCAATTATCTCGACTGATTCGGGCAGCAGTCAAAGAGGGTGGGTCAGGCGATCCAAGTCAAAACCCGACTCTGCGCACTATCTTGGAGAAAACCCGCGAAGCTAATATGCCCAAAGAGAATGTCAGGCGGGCAATTGATAAGGGTCTAGGAAAGGGCACTTCTGGTGCTGTTTCGGAGATAGTTTATGAAGGCTTTGGACCAGGAGGGATTGGGATGTTAGTGACAGTGGCGACAGATAATGTCAACCGCATTAGTTCAGAACTAAAGAACGCTTTTACTACGGCTGGTGGGAGCATGGGTGCCCCCGGGAGCGTGATGTATATGTTTAATCGGGCTAGGGGTGGGGAAGAGGGCTACATTTGCATCACTCCTATTCCTATTAAAGATGAAAATACTCAACGAAAACTTCAAAATTTAATGGACTTACTGCGAGAAATTGAAGATGTTGAAGAAGTTCTATGCGCTGGGGTGTGGAGTAATAAGGAATAGAGTACAATATCTCTGTCTATGCGACGTCGTGAGAAGTTTGTAGTTACCTCTGTTTTGTTGAGCTTGGGTTTATTGGGTGTCCAGTACGTATCTCTAGAGTTAAGGTATTGGGCTGTAGGTTTATTATTCTTGGTGTCGTATCTCATGTCCGCCTGGGCTTTGGCTGACGATCTTTTGCCTCATGAATGGTTGACAGTCGTTCCTTTTCCAGCTCTGTATGCGGCGGCAGTTGGCTTATTTTATTTTTTACTACCAGAAAGCATGGCGAGTAAGTTTATTATCTTGGGGGTTTTTGGAGTCGGCATGTACGCTTTGTTTTTAACCTCAAATATCTACTCAGTTGCCAAGGGCAGAACTATCCAATTACTCCACGCTGCCTATGCAATTGGATTATTATTTACTCTTTTGACCTCATTATTATTTACCAATACAGTTTTCGGATTAAAACTACCCTTTTATCTTAATGGTTTATTAGTTGGTTTGCTTCATTTTCCGCTAGTTTTAATGTCACTTTGGTCAATTAAGTTAGAAAACTATATTAGTGGTGAAATATTGGCTCTCAGTGGCGCCTTGACTCTATTTTTAATTGAATTAGCTCTTATTTTATCATTTTATCCTTTTTCAGAGTGGAATGTGGCTTTATTTATCATGGCTTTTTTATATGTCAGCCTGGGTATTTTACACAATTTTTTAAAAGAACGTCTGTTTGAAAACACTTTGCGTGAATATAGCCTGGTAGCGGTGTTTGTCACCATAATGTTTGTGATTCTTTTTCCTTATAAATAGATTTATAGTGCAAAAATTATACAAAAAAATAGGGTAGAGCTATGAAAAAAATGGTCATAAACCAGAGAAGAGGGTAGAGGTTGATATAGTTTGATATAGCTGTGAAAAATGTGGAAAACTTAATACTTCTAATATTATAGGACTTAATAATTTCTGGTACTAAGCTAGCCTGGAGTTCACCAGGCTTATCTGGGGAGCAAAGAGATGCCAGAAATATATAAAAAACCCGAATATGGGTTTTCCAGGCTAGCCTGGAGAGGGTTAAAACAGCTAGCGATGATAGCGGGTGTTGAGGCGGGGGTTTGATTTAAGAGAATAATGGTGTTTAAAGCGTTAGCCATACTTCTTCAGCTGTATGCGTAGGACCAAAACTCTTCTCTCTCAACGGAGTGGAGATAAATCTAGTATTGTATTACGTCGCACAATAATACTTTTACGACGTAAGGCTGGGAAGAACGAAAGGAGGCTCTTTTTAATCTATTTCCTATCTAATTCTCAATATCTGTGAATTTATAAATTAATTCATTTTATTGATAATTTATGTCTCTGCTCTGTTTATGAGTGCTATCACTTAATTTTTTCTTTTTTTGCTTTCTGCTTATCACAATAGGTGTTCCCTATCATTTTAATTGATTTTGGCAGTTGAATGCGGATATAAGACATAGTTGAAGTCGTCTAATGAGCGGAAAAGCCGTTTTTGAGGCATTAGACATGGTTATATCAAGTAGATGGGTAATGATTTAGCCTGGTATATCAATTTTAAGTAAGTATTTTGTATAGAAAATAGGCTCGCTGGTAACAGCTTTAAAAATCAACTGTTTGCATGTAGTGCGTGATTGGGGGTTTAATAAGTACTACCAACGACAACTTATGCTCTGTGATTGCAGCGAATAAAATAATGAAGAAAAGTAAATGATGGCGATCTTCTTTTTTTGGCTTTAAGTTGATCTACGTCCTCTTTTTTCGTTTTACTTATTTTTTTCTATCAATTTATATCGAAATATATCACCATTTTTAAATTGATATATCAGAATTATTTACCAAAACTAGCTGTTAGCAAATACTTGAGGAGTTTGCCAATGTCTGATAGTATTTAGGCGTGAGTACCTCTACCCTACCCAATGAATCAATCATTAATTTCCTTGAACATTTAGAAGTCGAGCGAAATTTAAGTCCCTTGACGGTGCGAAATTACGGTGGTTACTTGAATCGCTTTGCGCAGTGGTTTAAAAGTCAGGGTTATGATGATATGAAAAAATTAGATCAAGAGATTCTGAGGAAGTACCGGGTATATCTAAATAGATATACCGATCAGCATGGTGATCCCTTGAGCAGAAAAACTCAATCATTTTATATCATCGCCTTGCGCTCTTGGCTAAAATGGCTGGTGAGAAACGATGCTAAGGTATTACAACCAGAGAAAGTTGATCTTCCCAAGGCAGAATCAGGGCATATGCAGTTTTTATCTATAGAACAGATGGAGAGATTGATGAACCAGCCAAATACTAGCTCTGTTGCAGGTTTAAGAGACAAGGTAATTCTCGAGGTGCTCTTTTCTACGGGCTTGCGGGTCAGTGAGCTAGTTTCACTTAATCGAGATCAAGTTGATACCAAAAGACGTGAGTTTGGGGTGATTGGCAAGGGTCGTCGACCCAGAGTAGTTTTTTTAAGTAACCGGGCGGCAGTTTGGTTAGATCGTTGGATAAATAGTCGCGAGGATGATTGGCGGCCAATTTTTATTCGCTTTTCTGGTAAGAAGCCAGAATCATTCGAAGTCGGTGAAGAGATGCGACTAACATCTAGGAGTGTGCAGAGACTAGTCGACAAGTATGCTAAGAAAGCCAAGTTGCCGGTTAAGATTAGCCCGCATGGGATCAGACATACTTTTGCAACTGATCTTCTGGCTAATGGTGCTGGCTTGAGAGATGTACAAGAAATGCTTGGGCATAAGAATATTGCTACTACTCAGATCTACACACATGTCACTCGACCTCAATTGAGAAAGATGCATCAAGAATTTCATTCCGATCTGTAGCTCTTTTCTGTCAAAGTAATTGGAATGTTTGTTATGCTATTTAATAGCAAAGTATATTTTGATGACTATTTATATAGTAACTAATATAAAATGACGATTTTGATATAAAAGAAAGGGTCGTTTTTTTCTCAACTCTACTGATAGCTTTCAAACCGTGTTAGAATATCTATTCTCTTTAAAATCTTTAAAATTCAAGGGCCCGTAGCGCAGCTGGTAGCGCGCCTCGCTGGCAGCGAGGAGGTCACCGGTTCGAACCCGGTCGGGTCCACTTTAGTCAATAAAGAATTTACAATCAAGCTATTCTTCTTCCACCTCTTCAGTCAATGTTACTGCCACCACCCTATCTTCTTTTTTAAGTCTCATTAGAATTACCCCCTGGGTAGGACGAGTTAAAATAGGAATTGATTTTTTAGTAATTGGCATTTTAATGGTTTGGCCTAGTTTGGTACCAATTACTAATTGTTTATGAGTCGGTTGGACCAAACGCACTGAGGCGATATTACCGGTTTTTTTAGTCACATCGGCTACCTTAACTCCCATGCCGGAGCGTTTTTGGACTGGGTAGGCGCTAAGTTTAGTCCGTTTACCCATACCATTTTCAGTAACTACCAAGAGTTGTTTATCAAAAGTCTTGTCGGTTCCTTTTTCTTTTTCTTCAAAAAATACCTCCATGCCAATCACATAATCACCTTTTTTGAGAGTAATCCCCTTTACTCCCTTAGTATCACGGTTAGAGTCCTTGACTTCTTTTTCTAAGAAACGGATAGATTTGCCTTGTTTGGTAGTGAGCAAAATATGGTTTTCACCAGTAGTGAGTTGCCCCCGGACAACCTCATCGTCTTTGTTGAGAGTGATGGCAATAATGCCTGATAAACGAATATTTTCGTATAAACCAACAGCACTCTTTTTAACTAAGCCATTTTTGGTGGCCAGAGTAATATATTTATCTTTATCTTTTTGTAGATCTATTACTAGAATGGAATGGACGTTTTCTTCTGGTTTAAGGTTGAGTAAGTTAACAATCGCAGTGCCTTTAGCTTGACGACTCGATTCTGGAACCTGGAAAGACTTGATTTCAAAGACTCGACCTTGGTTGGTAAACATTAGTAAATTGTCATGGGTCTTTGTAAAGATGATGGACTTAACCAAGTCTTCTTCTTTCATATTAAGACCCTTAGAGCCTTTGCCGCCACGAGATTGGGAGCGCAGGGCACTGGGATTCATGCGCTTGATATAACCAGATTCAGTCAGGGTGATGACCGAGGCTTCATTGGCTACTAGATCTTCTTCATTAAATTCACCAACTTTGCCCTTAACTAGCTTAGTACGGCGCTTATCACTGTACATGGCGATTAGCTCTTCGGTTTCTGTCACAACTACGCCCAAAATCTTCTTGGGGTCACTCAAGAGAATAATGAGTTTATCAATGGATTGTTTAATCTCTTTATATTCATCTTCAATTTTTTGTCGCTCTAGTGCGGCCAGACGTTTGAGCTGCATGTCTAAAATGGCTAAAGCCTGAACTTCGGTAAAATCAAATTTTTTTATCAGTGCATCTTTGGCTTTTTCTGTGTCAGCGGATTTGCGAATAGTTGCGATAACTTCATCTAGGTTTTTCAACGCAATCAATAAGCCTTCTAAAATATGGGCGCGATCGCGGGCTTGGGCCAGGTCATATTGGCTACGCCTCACAATCATTAATTGGCGGTGAATTACATATTCTCGTAAAATCTGCTTAATGTTCATCAGTTGTGGCGTGCCCTCACTTGAGAGGGCTACCATATTTACTGGAAAGCTGGTTTGAAGTTGAGAGTATTTAAAAAGTTTGTTTAAGACCACTTTGGGCCGAGCACTTTTCTTCAGCTCAATGGTGATCTGCATCCCAGTTCGGTCTGAGTCGTCATTGAGATCCCTAATACCTTCAATCTTGCCTTTTTTAACTAAGTCAGCAATTTGGATCAAGAGACGAGCTTTGTTAACTTGGTAAGGAATTTCAGTCACAATGATTTGGAAAGAGCCTGATTTGCTTTCTTGGATACTAGCTTTACCTCTAATGACAACTTTGCCTTTGCCGGTTTGGTAAGCCTCTTGAATAGCTTTAAAATCATAGATAATGCCTCCGGTGGGAAAATCCGGACCCTGAATATGCTCCATGATTTGATCAAAAGTGATCTCAGTTTGAAAATCACCAGCTAGACGCCTGGGGTCTTCTTTAATATAAACATCAATTAGTGTTGAGCCGGCAATTTTTTGTTTAGTTTCATCATCAATTTCAGCCTGACCATTTTTTATCATGTCGTTAATAGCTTGGCAAACTTCAGATAAGTTATGAGGCGGAATTTTGGTAGCCATCCCAACGGCAATTCCCTCAGCACCCATTAAGAGTAAATTGGGGAGTTTGGCGGGTAAGACGTGAGGTTCTTGTAGTGAGCTATCAAAGTTATCTAAAAATTTAACTGTATTTTTGTTTAAATCTTGGAGTAATTCTTGAGAAATTTTCGCCATTCTGGCTTCGGTGTAACGCATGGCAGCCGGACTATCGCCGTCGACTGAGCCAAAGTTGCCTTGCCCGTCTATGAGCGGGTAACGCATGTTAAAATCTTGAGCGAGGCGTACTAAAGCTCCATAAACTGGCGCATCACCATGCGGGTGATATTTACCCAGGACATCACCCACAATACGAGCTGATTTTTTGTAGGCGCTATTGTGGTGAATGCCACTTTTGTACATTGAGTACAGAATCCGGCGATGAACAGGCTTAAGACCATCGCGCACATCAGGCAGCGCACGGCTGACAATGACACTCATGGCGTAATCAAGATATGATTTTTCCATCTCTTTGGCGATGGAGATGTACTTCATCTTGCCGTAAGCAGAGTCTTGGATAGTGCCAATTTTTGCAGCATCACCGTTATTAACTAAAACTTCGTCTTGTGGTTGTGAGTTATCATCAGTCATTTTTTAATACCTCTTCAATTGCGGGCGCAATCTCTTTTTTGCGGGACATTTTCGATCCAATATCTAAGACGTAGTCGACAGCACTGCCGCCAAAGGCTCGCTCGGCAATGATCATTTCTTTTTCGCCATCTAGTAATAGTTTGGTGTTCACTTTTAAAACGTCGGTTACGGCCACAAAAAATAGTTCGACCCCAAGTTGTGCTTTGACGTTTGTCATCGCCGCCAAGAGGCGATCCTTTTTATTTGCAAGTAAAACTTCTTGCTCTACAGTTTCTAGCTGGCTAATACAGGTTTTTTTAGCAAATTCATAGATTTTAAAATCATTTTGGACAATTTCTTCGTCACTCAAGGTAGAAAAGTCTGACCCAGCTCTGAAGATTTCAAGAGCAAAAGCATTAATATCAGTAATGCCAGCGATTTGAGCTAGTTCTTGACCGAATTTTTTATCTTTTTGTGTGGTGGTAGCAGATTTAAAACCGACTGTGTCGGAGAGAATAGCGGCCAACATTAACCCAGCCAGCTTTTTATCCGGAGTTACGCTATATTCCTTCATGAAAAAGTAAATAATAGTAGTGGTTGAGCCCCAGGTTTTGAAGTTTAAAAAGAGCGGTGTACTTAAATTAAGGTTAACCTTATGATGGTCCACAATCTCCACAATCTGAGCTTCGTTTAAGCCGATCAATCTTTGTGATTCTTCATTATGATCTACTAACACCACCTGATCATCAGCACCAATTTCGGCCGCAGTGATGAGTGGTGGGGTTAGAACTTTAAATTTTTCAAACAAATAACTAGTTTCTGGGCTGAGGTGGCCAGTAATGACCGCTTGAGGCTGAGAATAACCAAAGCAGTCTTTTTGAGAATAAAGATATTCCAATGCCATGGCTGCTACCGCTGAATCAGTATCTGGTTTAAGGTGGCCAATGATGTAAGTTTTAGACATTTTTACTCCTGTTAATTTAAATATCTATTTGAGCAAATTGAGCTTGTTTTTGAATGAATTTTTTTCTAGGCAGAACGTCATCGCCCATCAAATCACTAAAAGTTTGATCAGCTATTTGAGC
Source organism: Patescibacteria group bacterium (assembly GCA_018830045.1). Taxonomy (GTDB): domain Bacteria; phylum Patescibacteriota; class Microgenomatia; order UBA1400; family PJMF01; genus JABBGTR01. The sequence continues at coordinate 43,817 of JAHJTF010000002.1, forward strand.
ATCATCAATGGTGACTTTTTTCAAAATTCTGGTTTCCGGGTTCATGGTCGTGTCCCAAAGTTGTTCAGGATTCATCTCCCCCAGGCCTTTGTAACGCTGGATTTTGATGACGTTTTGATATTCTTTTTTAAGTTCTTTTAGTTTTTCTTCTTTGGCCTCATCTGTGTAGACATACTCTTGGATTTTGCCAGCAGTAATTTTATAAAGGGGCGGCATGGCAATATAGAGATAGCCTTGTTTAACCACCTCTGGGAGATGCCTAAAAAAGAAAGTTAGACCCAAAGTAGTGATGTGTTCACCGTCGACATCAGCGTCATTCATTAAAATAATGCGGTGATAGCGTAAGTTTTTAATATCAAAAGTCTCACCAATCCCGGCTCCAAGAGCAATAACTAAGTTTTTTAATTCCTCAAAAGCCACTACTTTATCAAGTCTGGCTCGTTCAGTGTTTAAAATTTTGCCGCGCAGGGGGAAAATTGCCTGAAACTTTCGGTCTCGACCTTGCTTGGCACTGTTGTGAACAAATACCCCAGAAGCTAAGGCAAAGTTATGACTGTGTGGGACTTCTATATCATAAACATCAATTTTTTTGCTAAGTGGCTTGACTGCAATCACGCGATGATTGTAGTTACTAGTAGCCTCCAGTGCTTTTTGTTCATCCCCGCTGAAATATCTGGTCACAAAAGTGTCAAATCTTAATAACGATTTATCATTGGTTTTTTTTCTGTGTGTTCTGTATAGGTCTAAGTCAATTTTGCCGGCCTGGCTAGTACTACTTTTAAGAGCTCTCATTTGAGCGCGGTATTCTGGATTGGAATAATAAAATTCCTGCCACCTATCTATCATATATTGTTTATAATCTTCATCTGCCCATTGCTTTTTTGCTCGTTTTGAGAGGATTTTTCTAGTATTAGTCTCAAGCATTTTCTGGCTCATTTTCTTTCTAAAACTATCACTTTGATGGATTTTTCTACATTTATTGATTGTTGCTTCTGTGTGTAAGGTTTTGTCAGCATGATCACGGTGTAGCTGAAGGTGTTGATCTGAGGGAAGTCTGGTAATATTAGTTGGATTGTTGTTGTGTTTATTAAAATCAAGGTGGTGGCAGTGATCTCCGTCTTCTTGACTGTAAACTTGTTGCCAGCGATTGTACCAATCAGCCAAAAGATGGGTAAAAAGCCATGAATCAGATTTGGGGTCCCAAGTCATTTCATAGCCATCAATGGTAATGTTGGGCTCAGATTTATCTGATAATTTTCTATATAAAGGCATGAGGGAGTTATTCGCCCGCAAATCTTTAGCTTGTTTGTAATTTCCATCTCTAAGCATAAACTTGTGACTTGGGGTACAAGTAATTTTTTGACCGTTATCAAGAGTTATTTCTACTACTGCAGTATTTTTTTTAGTGACTCTTGGGTTTAAAATTTTTTCTAAGCCAATCCGGCCATCATGGCGGATAGTATAACAAAAGTTTTGTTTACCTGTCTGTGATTCTTGAACTAATTCTTTAAAGCTTAAATTACGACCATCAGCTAGAGCAACTTGTGTGCCTCCAGCAAAGCATCCACCCGCAGAGTCACCCTCAACAATATAAATTTCTGCTTCTTCGGCCTTGCGACTTTGACAATCAGCTAGTTTTCCTGGTAAAGAACTGCCTTCTAGGATACCTTTTCGCACTACAGCATCTTTAGCGGCTCTAGCAGCTAGTCGAGCGCGAGACGCCAATAGGACTTTATCAACAATAACCCGACCTACTTTGGGATTTTCTTCGAGGAAAGTGGTCAAATTTTCTTTGACTACATAATAAACCGCTGATTGAGCTTCGGCGTTGTTGAGCTTGGCTTTAGTTTGTGATTCAAACTGTAAATCATTAGCTGACATTTTAACAAAAATAACTGCTGTTAAGCCTTCCACCAAATCTTCCAAATTAAATGCCTCGTTAGTTTTAAGGAGGTCATTTTTTTCAGCGTAGTCACGTAATACTTTACTCAAAGCGGTTCTAAATCCATTAATATGAGTTCCACCGTCTGGGGTGCGAATCACATTGACATAACTATCAACCCGCTCATTAAAAGAATCATTGTATTGTAGCGCTATCTCTATACCAATCTTTTTACCAGTTGTTTCATCTGTCCAGACTTTATCGGTGTGAAAAATTTCATGAAGAGGTTTGCGAGTCATATTAATATGTTTGACTAGAGAGCTAATTCCTCCCTCAAAGTAAAAATGTTGATGTTCATCATCAATCAAATCTACATATTCAAAATAAAGCCCAGCCATTAAGTAAGCTCGATCTTTTAGAATTTGTGTCAAGATACTTTGACTAAATTGAGTGGCAGAAAAGATGGTGGTGTCAGGAACGAAACAGACGATTGTACCAGTTTTATAATTTATGAAATCTTTTGATGCAATTGGAAATAGTTCTTTGACCTTTGATTCTTTAATTTCCATTACTTTATCTTTGGGTTGACCCTGAGAGTAAGCTTGATAGAAATATTGATCATTTCTTTTAGAGATTACCTGCATGGCTGAAGAGAGCGCGTTGACTGCTGAAGATCCCACCCCATGAAGACCGCCTGAAGCTTGGTAGGCAGTTTCTTCAAACTTACCGCCAGCGTGAAGTTTAGTCATCACTACCTCTAGAGCTGATACTCCAGACTCATGTAGCTCTGTAGGAATGCCTCGACCATTATCGACTACCACGATGGCTTGTTCACCCAAAGCACCTTTGGGACTTAGCTGGAGATGGAGATCGGTGGGCTTTTTTCTAAAGAGTTGGATTTTTTTGCCAAAACCAGCGATAGCCTCATCAACTGAGTTGTCTAAAATCTCTTTGGCCAGATGATGTAAACCCCTGGCGTCAGTCGAGCCAATGTACATTCCTGGTCGTTTTCTAACCGGTTCCAATCCTTTAAGTAGCTTAATTTGTTTGGCGTCGTATTTAATGGTTACTGCTGACATAGAGATATTTGTTCTATCATACTGTAACATAAAAAGAAAGTGTTGACTCCTCAGGAAAGGCTCTGAGATTGCTCAAAATCGGGTTTTTATTTTTTGATCGCAAAAAAACAGTTTTCCAACGCGAGGCGGACATTGACATTAGCCTCTAGACCTTGCAAAGTTTTTAGTAGCAGTGTTTGCAGTTTAATGTATTTATTTTTATTGATTATTTTTTGCTGATTGTGAAGCACAACCAACAGCTGTTGGATTAATTGAATCGCTCGTTCTTTGTCTTTATATTCATTCGCAAAATCAATCAATTGATGATACTTCACCAAATCAGGATTAAGTAAAAGCGTTTCAATTAGTGGAGGTAAAGCTAAGTCAGCGATGGGTTCATCGGAAGTTTGTGAATCATGAACTAAACACCTCGAGCGAATAGTTGGGAGCAAGCTATTGGGATTAGATGTGACTAGGACCAATTGAGTGTTGGCGGGAGGTTCTTCCAATGATTTCAGTAAAGCGTGTTGGGCAGCCAGCGAGATCTGCTCACTGCGCAGTAAAACAAAAGCGCGTGATTTCCCCATATGGGCGGCATAAGCTAGCTCACTAATTAAATCCCGCACCATTTCAATAGAAAAAGTATCTTGCTGCTCGTTGAGCCATCTTAGTTGAGGAGAGTTTAAGGGAAACTTCCAGCCTAGTTGGTCGTTGAAAAATGACATAGCGGCTGATTTTTGGTTGGTTGAAGAAGAGACAACTAATATCACTGGAGTCAGAAGGATTGTGGGCTGATGCTGGTCGTTGCTCATTGAGTCTGAATCGTCTATCTTTATATTATAGAAGCCCTATCCAGCGTTACTGGGAGGGTATTCTAATTGTATGACAGAACCTGCCCAAGTACCACCCATGCAGCCGATTTCCGCTCAAGGCAATCAGCCTCAATTTCAGCCACAGCCGGTAGTTGACCAGGATCAAAAGTTTAACTCTTTGTTAGAAGTTTTAGTAGCCAAGCAATACTTATCTCAAGCAGATGTAGACAAGTTAGCAGTCGAGCAACTTAGCTCCGGGAAGAATATTGAAGAGATTATTTTAGAAACAAAAGTTATTTCTGAAGAGGAATTGACCCAAGCCAAAGCTTGGCTCTATGGTGTTCCTTTTATTAAAATCTCTGAGACTGGGGTTTCGCCTGAAGCTTTAAATACTTTACCAGAAAGTGTGGCTCGTCGCTACCAAATGTTGCCCTTCATGGTTAACGAAGAAGACAAGATTCTTAAAGTGGCAATGGAAAATCCGCTTGATGTGACCGCCATTGATTTTGCTCAACAAAAAACTGGTTTTAGAGTTCAAGCTCATTTCGCCTCGCCATCTGAAATTGAACAAAAAATCGTTGAGCGCTATGCGCAAAGTCTTTCTGGAGAAGTGACTAAGGCTTTAGAAGAAACTGCTCATCCGGAAAAGATGAGGTCCCAAGATTTATCAGATTTATCGCACGGAGTAATTAGGCAAGCACCAATTACTAAAATTGTTGAAACGATTTTGGCTTTTGCCATGAAGGCTAGAGCTTCAGACGTTCATATTGAACCAGAGTTAGAAAGAACTAGAATTCGGTATCGAATTGACGGCATTTTACAAGAGAAATTAATTTTACCCAGGTCTGTTCACGACGCGGTTGTTTCAAGAATCAAAATTTTGTCTCGTCTCAAAATTGATGAGAAAAGGATTCCTCAAGACGGTCGGTTTACTTTTGATTCAGAGGGCGAAGAGGTCGATTTGCGTATCTCTACTCTACCCACTGCTCATGGTGAAAAAGTGGTGATGAGGTTATTAAAAAAGAATCTTAAGGTGCCGACTCTCCCCGAGCTTGGTCTAGATGGGCTGGCCCTGCGTCGGGTTGAAGATGTAATTAAAATTCCCAATGGAATTATTTTAGTTACGGGTCCAACTGGTTCGGGGAAAACCAGTACGCTGTATTCAATCTTGCACATTATTAATTCACCCAGAGTTAATATTTTGACTTTGGAAGATCCAATTGAGTATCAAATGGATGGGGTGAACCAGGTTCAGATTAATCCCCAAGCAGGCTTAACCTTTGCTACTGGCTTGAGATCATTTCTGCGTCAGGATCCAAACATTATTATGGTTGGAGAAATTCGTGATAGTGAAACAGTAGGCCTAGCTATCCAAGCTTCACTAACAGGTCATCTAGTTTTCTCTACCCTGCACACTAATTCTGCAGCTGGAGCTTTACCTAGGTTAGTTGATATGGGCGCGGAAACATTTCTATTGGCATCAAGCATGAAACTAGTGATGGCGCAAAGAGTTGTGCGAAGAATTAATCCGGAGTTCAAAGAGGAGTATAAGCCCGAACCAGAGGTGGTGGCAGATATCAAACAAGTTTTGGGTGGTTATTTAGATCAGTGGTGTGTGCAGAACAATAAAGATCCCAACAATCTTATCTTATATAGACCTAAAAAAGATTTACCGCAGAACGAAACTGATTTCAAGGGTCGGGTGGGTATTTTTGAAGTTATGTCTATTTCGGAAGAAGTGAGCAGAATGATTTTACAAAAGGTTTCTTCGGCGGAGATTGAAAAAACAGCTTTAAATAACGGGATGTTGTTGATGAAACAAGACGGATATTTGAAAGCCTTAGCTGGAATTACTACAATAGAAGAAGTAGTTAGAGTAGCTGAGGTATAAAAAGTAGGACACAAACTATGAATATTTTTGACATGCTGAATTTATTAGTTGAACAAGAAGGCTCGGACCTGCATATTGTGGCAAATGCTCCACCGACACTGCGAATTTCTGGTGAGCTCAAACCGATTGAAGGTACTCCGGTTTTGAGTCCCCAACAGACTTCAACTCTCATCACCCCGCTTTTGACTAAAGAACAACAGGATTATATTGCGCTTCATAAAGAATTGGACTTTGGATATCAATTTAGTGCCCATGGGCGCTTTAGAGTTAATGTATATCATGCTAGAGGGGCTATCGCGGCGGCTCTAAGATTAATTCCTAAAACAATTCGTAGCATAGATGAGTTGAAGCTCCCAGAGATTTTTCATCAGTTTACTGCTTATAGACAAGGTCTGGTTTTAGTAACTGGACCAACTGGTGAAGGTAAAACGACTACTCTGGCGGCAGTGATTGAAGAAATTAATCAACAAAGAGCTGAACATATTCTAACCATTGAAGATCCTATTGAGTTTATTTATGAATCTAAAAAAAGCATTATTTCTCAAAGAGAAATGAATCAAGACACTCAAGACTGGAGTTTGGCGTTGCGATCTGCCATGAGAGAAGATCCTGATGTGGTGCTGGTGGGAGAAATTAGGGATTATGAAACCATTGCTTCTGCAATTACGGTGGCTGAAACAGGCCACTTAGTCTTTACTACACTGCACACCAATACTGCCGCTCAAACCATTGACCGGATAGTAGATGTTTTCCCGGCTCATCAGCAAAGCCAGATCAGGCAGCAGCTAGCAGGGTCGATCAAGGCGGTTGTCTCTCAGCGTTTGATTCCATCTATTCAAGGAGGGCGAGTAGCGGGGGTGGAGGTGATGCTGGCAAATTCAGCAGTCAGAAACTTAATTCGAGAATCTAAAACCCATCAGATCGATAATGTAATTCAAACCACTGGAGCTGAGGGCATGATTTTGATGGAAGCCTCCTTGCTCAAGAGGGTCCGAGAGGGGTTAGTTAGTGTTGAAATAGCCAGAGAATATAGTTTTAGACCAGATATGTTTGATCAGTTACTAGAAGGAAGTTAATGCCATTTTTTAAGTATGTAGTTAAAAACGAGCACGGCGAGACGGTTAGAGGCAAGGTTGAAGCTAGAAATAAAGAGGTTGCCTCTTCAATCTTATTTAGCAGAGGCTTGTTAGTCATTAAAGTGATGCCAATAGATCAGGGCTCATTCTTGGCTTTGAAGTCTATGCTTTCTGGAATTAAAGCTGATGACGTGGTTAATTTAACTCGTCAATTATCAACCATGATTACGGCTGGCTTACCACTTAGTACGTCTTTATCAATTCTAGCGGAGCAAAGTCGAGCAGAGGTTGCAGGTATTTTAAATGAAATTTTGCGTGATATTGAAGGCGGAGGTACTTTCTCTCAAGCTTTAGAAAAAAAACCTAAGATTTTTTCTCGGGTTTATACTCAGTTGGTTAAGGCTGGCGAAACAGGCGGAGTTTTAGACGAAATTTTGGCTCGCTTGGCTGATACCTTAGATAAGCAAAAAGAGTTTCGAGGCAAAACTAAAGGCGCTTTGATATATCCAGTTATTGTGGTGTTGGCCATGATTGCTGTGGGTTTTGTGATGATGATTGTGGTGATTCCTAAATTAACTGAGATGTATGCAGATTTTGGCGCCGAATTGCCGTTTATCACTCAAGTTCTTATCAACATATCAAACTTTTTTGTTAAGTTTTGGTGGCTGATGCTAGCTCTCATGGGTGGCGGTGGCTTTTTACTTCAAAGCTGGCGAAAAACTGACGTCGGCGATCATGCCATAGATAGCTTTCTTTTAAAACTGCCGGTTTTTGGAGAGTTAAAACAAAAAGTGATTTTGACCGAGTTTGCTCGCACTTTGTCGCTATTACTTAGCGCTGGAGTATCGCTGATTAATGGGTTAAGAATTGTTTCCGAAGCCATAGACAGTATCAATTATCGAGATGCTTTTGGAGAAGTTGCTCTTAAATTAGAAAAAGGCATCAGTCTTTCCCAAGCTTTAAGTGCTAATGAAATTTTTTCGCCCATTTTGTATCAGATGGCAGCGGTGGGAGAAGAAACCGGCAAACTAGATGAAATTTTGCTCAAGTTATCTATTTATTATGAAACTGAAAGTGAGCAGGCAGTTAAAAACTTAACTACTGCTTTAGAACCAATGATTATGATCGTTCTTGGGTTAGGTGTTGGGGCAATGGTCATAGCAGTGATTATGCCAATCTACAGCTTGACTAGCCAATTCTAGACTGTCACACTAATATAGCCATTGCTAACCACAAAAATGATCCTTGCAGACTGAGTTAATATTGGTATAAAATTAATTAGAAGGTATTTTTAAAATCACTAATTATGAAAAAACTGTCCACCCTTTTTAATAATGTCGCCAAACAGGCCGGCTTCACCATGATCGAGTTGTTAGTGGTGATTGCAGTTATTGGAGTGTTAGCCGTGGCCGTACTTTCCTCTATCAATCCTATTGAACAAATCAATAAAGGTCGTGACACACGGACTCGCTCAGATGCGGCTCAACTAATTAATGCGGTAGACAGGTACTATGCTATTCAGGAGATATATCCCTGGAACTTCACCACAACCGATTTTACAGCGGTTAGTGTTCTTCCCGCAGATGAGTTTGATTTTCTGGGTGCTGGCTCAAATCTTTTAACCCAGGGTCTGACCACCGGCGATGAGACTGATTGGGATTGGGTTGATGTGCTGGTGAATACCTCTGAGGTTAAGGAAGGTTTTACTAATCGATTGAAAAATGACAATAGTTTATTTGTGGCCAAAGAGCAGGGCTCAAACGCCACCATGTATATCTGTTTTTACCCTTCTTCAAATGCCTTTAAGCAGGAAGCTATGAGGAACTGTGCTGATGGGACGACTCCAAGCTCTCTGAATACAATCGTCATTTGTGAAGATGAAACGGATATCGAAGCACTTAATTTAATCTGCTTACCTTAGGCAGAGTAGTTTAAAGCGTTTTCATGCGAATAATCTCCTATGATATTTTGTCTGGTCTTGATATGATGAATATATGCTTGGATATCTTATTTTGCTAGGTGTTTTTTTGTTTATTTTAGGTGCTGTTCTTGGCAGTTTTTTAAATGTTTTAATTTACAGAACTGTACAAGGAGAGCCATGGGTTACCGGGCGGTCACGTTGTGATCATTGCAGGAAAAAAATACTTTGGTACGACAATATTCCCCTATTATCATTTTTAATCTTAAGAGGTCAATCTAGATGTTGTAAAAAATCTATTCCTTTTTCATACCCCGTGGTTGAGTTTATGACTGGCTCTTTATTTGTTTGGTGGTACTGGATTGGTTCTGTCTTTTTTAAATTGACCGTGGCGCCCTTTTCTGTTTTACAACCACTTTTTTGGTTAATGGTGGGAGTTTTACTCATCACTATTTTTTTTGCCGACTTGATACATTTAATAGTTCCAGATTTAGCCGTGGGAATTTTATTTTTTATTACCATTGTTTATCGGCTTTATTTAACAGCTGCCAATATTATGCAGGTTAAAGATCTGTGGGCAGCTATCTTGGGGATGGTGATTACCGTAATATTTTTTGGAAGCCTGTGGTGGTTAACTAAGGGCAGGGGTATGGGGTTAGGAGATGTTAAATTAGTAGCTCCGATAGCGCTTTTGTTAGGTTGGCCGAAAGTGATAGTGGGCATTTTTCTATCATTTATCTTAGGTGGCATTGTCGCCGTGGGGTTGCTTGTTTCCGGTAAACGCAAAATGGGCCAGGTTATCCCCTTTGGTCCTTTTATTATTATTGGGACAATTTTAAGCCTAGCGGTTGGCGAGGCTATCTTTACTTGGTATTTACAATGGTTGTAAAATTGAGCTCCAGTATAATAAGGCACAAAGATGGGAAATTATGCGAATAGTTAAGATTTTATTTAAGTCTTTATTAACACTGATTATTTTAGGAGCAATGAGTGCTTTTATTGCCAGAGAGACATTGCTTATTCTTGGTTCAAGACAGGTGACAAACTCTTTATCTGATTTAAAAAACGCATATTATAAAAAATCATATTTATCCAAATGTATGGCAAGAGGAAGTGAGTTTGTAGCTGGTGACATATTTGCCATTGCTCAATTGCGCTTTCTCTCCTCCACTTTGTATGTAACGGAAATTTTGTGTGGTCAGTTTAGTATTGACCCGACTGTGATTGATCGTCAACAACTACCTCCATTTGTAGAAAAAGTGCCGGGAAGCTCAGGTATTATTTGGGGTGAATCTAGAAGCGGGATCTTGCTGGAAATATTTGGGCGAAGAAAAGCAGTAGGCGCTGAGGATGAAGCCATTATTGATTTCTCTCAAGATTCTCCTCTAGGTATGAGCCCTATTTCAATCTGCGCTGGTTATGGATTTGTTTGTTGCCAGCCGGAATCACAACATGGGGCTGGTGAGAAATTGACTCAAGCAATTGATTGCCCCAAATCATGTTTTAGTTCTTGCATTAGTCGCCCCATAGTTTTGGCCTTTAATACCCAGCCAGCGATGGATAAGCAAACCAATACTCTCGTGATTGATACTTCGACCCCAGTTACTTTTAGTTATGTGATTGACCAGGGAGAAGCAAAATCCATAGTGGCCAGTCTCGATTATGGAGATGGCGCCATAGATCAATTTTTCGCTGAAAATTTAGTTACCGAACATACCTATGTATGTGCTGACAATTTTTGTAGTTATAATGTAAAGTTGACTGCAGAAGATGATCGTGGCATTTTATCAGCAGAGCTACCCATCACTGCATTTACTATCATTGTGAGAGGAGACAAATGATGAAAAAGAAGTCAAAGTTGGGGTTTTCCCTAATTGAACTATTAGTTGTTGCTACAATTATGATCGTCATTGCCACCATTGGTTTGGTTAGTTATAGCCAAGCTACTCGCAACAGCCGTAACGCTAAAAGAAAATCTGATTTGGAAGCCGTCAAGCAAGCCTTAGTGCTCTATCGCAATGACAATAGCCAATATCCCTCTGGTACGAATTTTACATCAATGCTCACGACGATTAATGATTATATTAGCTTCAACTCCGTTTCAGATCCTAAATCACCTACCTATGATTATACTTATAGCTCAGACGCAAGTGTTTTTGAGCTCTGTGCTACCTTAGAAACAAAATCGGGCATAGAATCGTATTGTATTGATAATCCTTAAAGAATCAGTGATAAATAAACCACATACTACAAGTAATTCATCCGGTTTTACTCTGGTTGAAACGATGGTGGTGGCGGTGATTATTCTACTTATTGTAGGTGGCGGCATAGCCTCTTTTGTAAATTTTAATGACAAACAGCAAGTAGTTAATAGCGTCAAAGAGATTCAGGGTCACTTAAGAATGGCGCAAACACTTTCTCGGGTGGGTGAAACTCCCTCTGGCTGTGGAAAACTATATGGATATATCGTGAGATCAGTTGATATTGGCCCTGATAAACAAATTAAGCTAATTGCCGATTGTGAAAGTGGTGAGATTGAAAGAAATAGTTTTGATTTAATAACAGGAACTACTCTTGGTAGTAATATAGAAATTACTTTTTTAACTTTGCACGGTGGTGTGTCGGGAGCTGGGCAGGTTGAGGTAGTCAATAACTCAGGCAGAACTTATCAGTTCGGTGTCAATGCAGGAGGAGAAATTACTCAGGGAGAGTTTTTATAATACATTTTATGAAAGTAGAAAAATTCAAGTCCCAGGCCGGTCAAACCATAGTTGAGATTTTAATTGTGACGATCATTGTAGCATCTGTCTTAACAGCACTTGCCGCTAGTTTGAGTATGTCGGCTAAAAATACTGCAGAAAATAAAAAATTAAGTATGGCTACGAACTATTCGCAAGAAGCACTAGAGGTGTTTCATCGAGAAAGGTCTGTGTTGGGCTGGGAATCGTTTCAGTCTGCTTTATTTGATGGGATTTATTGCTTTGATACTATTCCGTCCAATTCTATTAATTTTTTAAATCTTGCTTTGGGGGAATGTGAGGAGAGTGAGGTGATTTCCGGGACTGATTTCATTCGTGAAGTGGAACTAGCTGTGTTGGCTGATGAAGTTAAAGTAGTGGCAGTAGTTAAATGGCTTGACGCCGGAGTCAGTAGACAAGCAACTGTTGAACAAACATTTAAGAAAATCAATTAATTTTTACAAACTGCGAACAGTGGCACTGGCTGTAAAGGTCTCTTGGACAATGTCTCTGGTTGGGTCTAGCCCAGGAGTACCTTTTCTTAGGGTGAAAGAAATACTGATGTGAGGATGACTCTCATCACTGTTTTGCGTACAAGTGAAGTTTATGCCATTCACAATTTTGACTGCGCCAGAGGTTAAGTAAACTCCAGAATTAGAAGCAATCTTATCAACTCCACCATCGTCTTCAATAGCCAGGGTAGTTTCTCCTCCATCAATAGAGCGAAATTTAATTTCTGTCATATCAGCTATACATTCATCACCGAAACTATTGGGCAAAAGCTCAATGGCATTTCGCAGTAGAAACTCCATTTGGATTAGAGCATGTTGGCCTTCTTGTTTAACCAGCTGAGTGCTGTTAACTTTAGCGCCGCTAATTAAAAAGGTCATAAACAATGCTGAAGCGGTCAATAGTAGCATTACAGTTAGACTGACTGCGATAATGAGTTCTATCAGAGTAAATCCAGACTGTAAATGATGACGCCTCATTTCCATACTAGAAGTGTAACATGGTCTCTTGCTTGTTGCAGTTTAAGAAGAAGTTTTTTATGATGGAAACAGATGCAATCAAAATCAATTTCTCAATCTGGGCAAGTGGGTTTAGTTGTGCTTTTGATCATGACAGGCATGTTAACAATCGGGATGTCATTGGCAGCTAGGACTACTCAAGAAGCATTTACATCGGGGAAAGAATCAGAATCTGCTCGAGTTTTTAACGCCGCTGAGCAAGGAGTTGAGCAAGCTCTTTCGAGTGATTTGGATTTTGAAGGCGAATCTACTTCGGGGACGGTTGATAGTGTGACTGGAGTTGATGTGGCCTACACAATTAACAAAGTTGCTAACTTAGAAACCAGATTATTTGAAGGAGTCTCTGTGGGAGTAGATGTAACTGGAGTGAGTGACGGCGATGTTCTTCAAGTTGATTGGTCCCATGAGAGTGACTGTGTTACTCAAGATGTGGCTTCATTAATGACCTCGGTTTACTATGACGATGTTGGCACTACCAGAGTTAGGCACTATGCTTTAGGCGGTTGTAACCGGAGCGATGGTTTTGATTTGGGCACAGTTATTGATGAAAACGGTTATAAACGTCGTTACAGTCTATCTCTACTAACTAATGATTTTTTAGTCAGATTTAAGCCAGTATATAATGATACACACGTAAAAATAGCCAGTAGTGATTTTACAATGTTAACACAATATTATTCTATCAGGTCCAAGGCGGCTAAGGAAAATAGTAATGAAACTAGAATTGTTGAGGTTAATCGCACTTCACTCTCGGCTCCTTCTATATTTGACTATGCTCTTTATAGCGGCGGCAATTTATAATAAACTATAATTAATATGTCTGCCCTAGCTCTTGATATTGGAACTTACACCATTAAGGCTATTAGCGCTAAGCCAGGAAAAAAAATCGAAATCGAAAGAATGGTTGAAATTTTTAATCCTTTAGGTGTCGCTATTGCTAGTGATGAGGCTCTGAGTCAAAAACTGATTGATATAATTGATCCATTAATCACAGACAATAAACTACCTCGGACTGACGTCAGACTAAGCCTGCCAGAGACAGTAGTTTCAACTAAACTAATTGAGCTACCCGTATTAAGTGATGCTGAGTTAGCCTCAGCTATTGGCTGGCAAGCTGAGCAGCATATCCCCATTCCTCCAGATCAGCTGTCTTTACAATATCAAGTTTTATATCGCCCGGCTAAAGACAAACAAAATGAAGAAAAAATGAGAGTACTGCTGGTTGGAACTCACAAAGATATTGTGGAAAAGTACACTAATGTTTTTTTGTCACTTGGCATAGAGCCCAAGTTATTGGAAACGCAGATGCTCTCAGTACTAAGAGCATTAGATATGACGGCTGAGGAGCCGCCCACCCTAGTGGTTCAAATGGGGGCTAGTAGTACCCAAATGGCCATGGTTTATCAAGGCGAACTACGTTTTATAACTTCTCAGATGACTGGTGGTCAATCATTAACTCAAGTTTTGGAAAAGCAAATTAATCTTAATAAGCAACAGGCAGAAGAATATAAGCGAACATACGGATTGGATCCCCAGCAATTTCAGGGTAAAGTAAGGGAGACTTTATTACCGGTGATTAGTATTTTTATCAATGAGATTAAGAAAGCAATGACGTTTTTTGTCAATCAAAACCCTGGTGTTAGTGCCCAGCGGATTTTATTGTCAGGAGGGCCAACTCTTCTACCAGGTTTAGTTCAGCACATTACTCAAGAACTAGGCGCCGAAGTTTTAGTGGCAGCCCCCTTCTCTCAAGCCTTAGGAGCAGTGCCTGAGGGAAATCATCCCACATGGACTGTGTGTGTGGGGCTTTTGATGCGTGAGGAGGTTTAGATCATGATGGACATTAATTTTGTTCGTAACCGCATCAAGACATTGACTAAACTTGCACAAGGCGATAAAAAAATTTTTAATATCGCGGGTGTTACTACGGCAGTTTTTTTAGTAATTCTGGTGGGAATTTTCGGCTTGCGCTTCTATTTAATTTCACAGCTTTCTAAGATAGAAAATTCTAAGCAAAGTTTATTGGCGAGAATTAAATCTCAGGAGAATACGGAGAAATCTTTTGTGATATTTGTTGACAAATTAAGGGTTTTAAGCGGTGTTTTTGCAGAGAGAAAAGACAAGCAGGATGCAATTAGTTATTTTTCACAAGTTTTTGGTTCAGATGTGGTTATAGACAGGATTGCCTATGATGCTAGTTCGCAGTTCTTGGCTTTTGGAGTAATGGCAGCTGATGTTTTTACTTTAGAAAATGTCTTTGAAACCCTGGCTTCTGAGCAATCTGTGCAAAAATTTTCCTCTTTAACTAAAAGTAACTTACAAAGAAATAGTAAGGGTATTTATCAAATGCAAATTACTGTTGTATTGGGTAAAGAAACTGCAGAATGAAAAACAACAAAAAAATAAATTTTAAATCACTCATTACAAATCGGCGGTACCTTATCATGGCAGTGGCGAGCGGATTATTGTGTCTAATCATAGTTTTTTCCGGAATTATATCCCAGATAAACGCAGCCCTTGATCTTAATCGAGAAATTATAACAAAACAGCAAAAGCTCAACCTCTTGAGACAAAAAGCCACGGATCTAGAAAACCTTGACGCTCAAGGGGCCTATGCTTCAGTTGATTTAGTGAACAAAATTTTACCTTCAAAAAAGCCACTGTTGGAGTTATTGGCGGCACTAAACGCTGTTGCTAGTAAAGATGGAGTCATGTTTACCAACCTCAGTCTTTCTCCTGGAGCAATCGCTTCAGAAAGTACGCAGTTTTTAGATAGTGCTAAGAGTAATGCCAAGAGCAATGCCAAGAGCAATGCCAAGAGCAATGCCAAGGAAAAAAAAGTTACTTCAGTCTCTGGCAAAGGCCATAATTCTCTAGATGTGGAGTTAGAAGTATCGGGTGTGTTTAGCCAGGTGCAGAAGTTTATCTCAGATATTGAAAAAGTAGCTCCATTAATTACTATTAAGAGTCTTTCATTAGATATCAAGAGCGATGATATTATTAGACCAACAGACCAAGTTAGCGCTCAGTTAATAGTGAGTGTTTATTTTTTTACTCAAACCGTGGAAGCTGCTCTAGAGAGTCCTTTGCCAAATATAGGTAGTAAAGAGCAAGTGATTATTGCTGAGATTAATAATTACTATTATCCATCAATAGAAATTCAACAACAAATCATCGGCGGTAATCTGGAAGATCTCTTTGGGTTGGATATGCCAGAAATTAAGACTGGTGAGTTATAAAAATCGATCAGGGGAATTAAATAGTTTCTTTGGCAGGTTCAGCTAAAGTGATGTAGGGTCTAATACCTTCTTTGAGAGCTCTAATTTTAGCAATGCTGCGAATAGCGTTAATAACTGAGCCTTTTTTGCCGATGACTTTGCCCATGTCATCAGGATGAACATGAATTAAAAAAGTAGTCCCTCTCTCTTCTTCAATAATTTCAATTTTAACTTCTTCGGGATTATCAACAAGGTGGATGAGAATGAATTCTAAGAGATTTTTCACAGTTGCTTAGGTTTCTTTTCTTCTTCTTTTATCTTCTTTTTTTCAATCGCTTCTGTTTGAGCTTTGTTTTCTTTAGCTAATTGTTTTTTAGATGATTTTTTCTTTTTAGGTGGGAAGGGATTACCTGATTCAAAACGTTTGATTAAGCTAGCCACTGTCTCTGTAGGCTGTGCGCCTTTAGCTACCCACTTTTTATATTCTTCTAGATTGATTTCTAAAATTTTAGGATTCTGAGCTGGTGAGTAATGTCCTAGTTTTGCCGTATATTTTCCATCTCTTTTAGTGCGAGCCTCTTGGATTACTATGCGGTAATGCGGTTGATTTTTTTTGCCAAAACGAATTAATTTTATTTTCAACATAGGTTGCGATTATAAGTGTTTTATTGGATTTACTCAAGTGCCACCAAACTCCTTGAGAGCTTGTTGGGCTGCGGCTTGTTGAGCTACTTGCTTGCTCTTGCCCCTACCCTCTCCTGCTGGCTTGGAATCAACCACAACTCTGACAGTAAACTGTTTGTCGTGATCTGGTCCTTCTTCATTAATTACTTTATAGACCGGAGCTTCATGACCCTTTGCTTGCACAATTTCTTGTAAGAGACTTTTTGCGTCTTGATAAAGTTTTTGTTGTTTAATTTGATCAAATTTGTTAAAGAGATGTTGGTCTAGAAAGTTTTTAGTGGCCTGGTAGCCTTGGTCTAAGTAAATGGCGCCAATGACAGCTTCTGTGGTATCTGCCAGTAGACTAGGATTGCTTCGTCCTCCAGTTGCTTCTTCTCCCTTACTCATGTAGAGTTTTTGTCCTAGGTTCAATTCTTGAGCTACTTGGGCCAAAGTAGCGGTTTTCACCAGGGCACTGCGATAAGCAGTTAGAATACCTTCTGGTTCAGTGGGGTATTTCCCAAACAAAAATTCGGTTGTGGCTAGCTCCAAAACTGCATCTCCTAAAAATTCGAATCTTTCATTGGACTCTTTAGAGGAAGAAATACTTTCATTTAAGGCACTGCGGTGCGTGAGTGCTGTTTCTAAAAATGAATTATTATTAAATTGGGGTAGCATAGTTCTATTATCCCAGCTCTGCTTCTTCTATGACAATACTAGCTAGTTGTTTGAGCGTATTAGCCCCAGTCAGGAGCTCTTTAGCTTCATGAGAAACATCAAATTTTTGACAAATACTAGAAATTACTCGAGCGAAATCAATCTCAAGATCAATCCCGAGCGCAGTTTCAAGACTATCGGTGATTTCTATTTCTGATGTATCTACTAGTAATTCTCGTTCAATAATATCTCTAATTTGATCAATTACGGCAGTAGTTTTTTTCATAAGATTATTTCTAAATTAGGAGTCAATTTAGGTCAACATTTGTCCCAGCACGCCGTTGACGAAACGAGGAGAACTCTCAGTTCCAAATTCTTTAGCTAGTTCCACAGCTTCATTAATTATTACTTTTGTTGGTACCTTGGTATGTTTTGATTCATACACTACTAGGCGTAAAATTGCTAAATCTACCCGGTTAATTTCCGACAGTGGTCTTTCTGGAGCAAATTTAGCAATCTCGGGATCAATCTCTGATAACAAAGAAACAATTTTTTGATATGTTTCTAATTCATCAGTTGGTAGATCTTCATCTTGGTTGAAACTGTAGCTAAATAATGCTTGCATAAGTTTAATTCTTTTTTGATGCCTAGGATCATGATCAGTATCATCAATGTCCTGATCAACAATTAAATTTCCATTGGGAAGTTGGTTTACGTCTGGCATGGTCCTAGTATATATAAGCTCATTGAAGATGCAACTATTCTTTAAGACCAATAGTTTTAAAGATTTGGGCGACCAATCCTTTTTTGTGTAGAGGAATGCTGGTCTGAGCCAAGTTTTTCTTTAAACTTGGTCTATTGCCCTGGCGGCGTTTGCCGCGTTCTGTTCTAGTAATTTTATTTTTTGGTACTGCACCCATAGAAATCAAATTGTAGCTCTCAGGAGATAGATTTGCAAGGTTAGTTAGTTAGGGTTATATGAGCGTTTGTTAGTTAAGGTTTGTGTTAGTTGGGGTTCGGACAGGAGTTTGTCGCTGGCGGGGAGATGAGTGGTTGCCAATCGGTAGAATCTTTCAGCTGGTTGAAAATTTGACGAGCTTGAGTAATCAACTCAACATTGGTCCAATTAGCAAACTTTAACTGATCGAAGCCGTGTTGTTGGGTACCAAAAAGGTCTCCTGCTCCGCGGTTTTGGAGATCAGCTTCGGCGAGTTTCATCCCATCTGTGGTTTGGGTGAAAACCTCCAGGCGTTGATTAGTTTCTTTCAAACTGACGCTAGAAAACAATAGGCAATGGGCTTGTTGACCAGCTCTGCCCACACGCCCGCGGAGCTGATGCAGACTCGCTAGACCAAATCTTTCAGCGGATTCGATCAGTATGATGGAAACTGTTGGCAGATCAACTCCGACTTCTACAATGGATGTGCAAACTAGAATATCAATTTTTTGATTATAGAGATTTTGAGTAATGTGATCTTTCTGGGCTTGAGACAGGCGACTGTGAAGGAGCTCTACTTTGAAATCAGCAAATTCTGTTTTAAGAGTCTCATAGGTTTGTGTGGCAGATTTGATGTTTGCAAAAGCTTGCACATCTGAGGGATCAATAAATGGGCAAATCACCAGTACTTGCTTGCCAACAGGCGTGGCCTGTTCCCCACTCTGTTGAAGTTGTCGCTTGATCCAGTTATAAGATTTAGTGCGTTTTTTCTCAGGAATTA
>JAHJTF010000018.1 GCA_018830045.1 Patescibacteria group bacterium
GCTTTGTTTTTTATAATCATGGCATGATGATAAAAAATCAGAAGCTTGATCAACTAGATGGCGACTAGCGGTCTTAATTTTTGAAGCCATTAACTGCTTGGTATTGGAATCGATGGAGTTGCTCTCTGTATCACCTTTTGTCATCCCCACTGCCGATTGAATAGCGGCTGCGGTTGTATGTACGTCTAAATACTTATCCACTAACTCCTCGCCTCTAACCTCCGGCAGCTGATTGAATTGCTCAATACGATCTTTTAAAGCTTGTTCAGCAGGAGACAACTGCTGAGATGTCACCCTCGGCATAGGAGAAGCCGAAGAAAAAGCCGGAGAAGGAGCAGGGGAGGTAGAAGAGGCCGCTGGAGTATTAAAGGGAGAAGCTATTTTACTCATATCTATCAATATACAGATATTGTTGACTAGAATCAATTATTCGATAGGTCAAGTTAGATAGGTCAAAACCGTGCAAATTCGGTTCGTGTTGTAAGCACCGGGTCGTTTTTGGTGAATGACTTTAATCAATTCCCTAATGGCGCTGAATGTAAAACTTGGCGGAGGTGGTGGGATTCGAACCCACGTAGCCGTAAGGCTCTGGTTTTCAAGACCAGTGCAATTGTCCGCTATGCGACACCTCCTCAAAAATTATCGTATCGTCCGGACCACTTATTTTACCAAACTTTCTCTATCAGCGGCAGATAGGCTCTTCCCCCCCACCATTATCTTGATATATAGTAGTAACAGATATGAGTGACCGGACTCAACCCACTGCCCAACCAATGTCTTCACGAGAATATCTGGAGGCATTGCGTCAAAAAAGAGACGAGCATTTAGCTCAAACTCCGCCCGCTCCGTCATCAACTACTACTTCGCCACCAACCGCTACTCCAGAAACAACTACTGTTCCACCATCAACTACTGAAGAAAAAAAGAAAGCAAATCAGAAAAAAGAAGATCTTTTCCCCGGAATACCCAAACCTCGCCCTAAAAAAACCATTATTACCTGGAGTGCTCCGAGTAGACCGTTCAAAAAACGCGATCGCAGGTATTACACCACTGTAATTTTAATTGTGTTTTTGATTAGTTTAATTTTATTTTTTGCCGGTCAATTTTTACCCATCGCAGTGGTGATCTCAGTCGGTTTTCTGGCTTATGTGCTTTCCAGTGTTCCTCCACATGAAGTTAAAATTGAGATCACTACTTATGGAATTGAGGTTGAAGACTTTCTTTATTACTGGGAAGAAATGGGCAGATTTTGGTTTGATAAAAAATACAATCAAGAATTATTAACTATTGAAACAATGCGTTTTCCCGGCAGAATTATTCTGCTTTTTGACAAAAATGAAAAGGAAGATTTAAAAAAACTCTTATCCGAGGTGTTATTTGAAGAAAAACCCGCAGATACTTTTTATGACAAAGCCGCTAAATGGCTCCAGGAAAAAATCCCTCTAGAAGTTGGGTCCTAACAAAGCCAGCGCAGTCGCCAGCGAGGTATTCCTAACGAGTTAGCGCAGTCTTTACGATTATTTCAAACCAGGCTACAATACAATGTCACTCGGAACTTTAATAGCACTCATAGTTTAATGGATAAAACAGTGGTTTGCGGAACCACAAATCAAGGTTCGATTCCTTGTGGGTGCACATTAAGGGGCAGCGTTCAAAAACGGTCAAATCACGGCAGCGTCGAGCGGGTCAGCGTGGGACGAAGTTGGAACTTTTTTATCTCAATAAAGTGAGGCCTATAAAAAGAGATAAGATATTGTTTAATATAAACTTTGTCTCTAATTATTAACTGCTATAGTTATTTTATGAAAACAAAAGCAATCGGATTTGATTATGGAGGAGTTATCGGTGGTATTGGGAATAATTTTACAGAATCTATTTGCGGAGTTCTGAATATCCCAAAAGAAGAATATCGTGAGATTTATTTTTCGCATAATTACTTAATTAATACGGGAAAAGTTTCAACTTGGAAAGAGTTTTGGCCAATAGTTCTGGATAAATTAGGTAAACGTAATAAATTAGATGAAGTACTAAAAATTAGTAATTCAGTAACTTACAGTTATACGGATTTTGATCAACTTATCCTAAGCTATATTTCAGATCTTAGATCACGTGGTTATAAAACAGGATTACTCAGCAATGCTACAAAAGAGGTCGGTAGAATACTTAGATTGGAAGGCCTAGATAAGTATTTTGATTCTTTTTTTATTTCAGCAGAAATTGGCTTGCAAAAACCAGACCCGCAAACATTTGAATTGTTAGCAACCTCTTTAGAGGTTTCAATTAATAATCTTATTTTTATTGATGACGCTGAAAAAAGTCTTAGTACTGCAGATATTTGTGGGTATACTCCTGTTTTATTTAAGTCTTTTGAGCAAATGAAGGAGGAAGTAGAAAAATTGCTAGCGTAAAATATTTACTCGGCACTTTTTCAGTGATTTTGGCGGGCAGCGTGGGACGAAGTTGGAACTTTATTGTCTCGATAAAGTAAGTCCTATAAATTATTATTTTGATTTTTGCGAATAGAAACAACTTCAGCTATGGCATCAGCAATTTCTTCTAAATGACTATCAAGAGTCTCATTTTGTATGTGAATGGTATTGTAGCCAGCTTTGTCAGCATAATAAGTGCGAGCAAAGTCAGAAATAATATATCTTGCCCTTGTTAAATGCTGTATACCATCAACTTCAATATTTATTTTTGCTTCAGGTAAATATAAATCTATATGTTTGTGGGCATCATTAAATTGAGGGAAGACTTTAATAGATCTTTTTTCAAGTGCTTCAGTTAATAACTTTTCATGTTCGGTTGGTTCTTTTTTTCTATGGGGCATAAAAAAATTATAGTGTAATCTGATTCAAATCAAAAGCGGAGGTGGTGGGTCTGGAACCAGAGCATCCCATAAATAAGTTATCTGGCCATCGTAAGCAACATTTTGAATTGTTTTTTTGCTTGTAAAGCGTGAGGAGAGTTCGCTGGCATAATAAGTATCTCACCCTCTTTAACAAGATGTTCTCTTTCATCAACAGAAATAAATGCTTCACCATCTAGTACTTGCACAAAGGCAGTGAAAGGCGTTGTGTGTTCGCTTAAACTCTGACCTTGAGCAAAAGCAAATGCCGTAATAGTAGTCTTTGAGGTTTTAATGAGTTCTCGGCTGACAATGGAGCCGTCTTGATATGAGATCAACTCTTTGAGTGTATAAGGAGCAATGTTTAGATTATATGATGCATCTATCATACTCAGATTTTATCACACAAGTTTAACTGAGCTGCTTGAGCTTGTCCTCAGCCCACTGTCTAATATTTTGAAAAATTTCCTGATTAGGGTAACCATTGTTTATTTGACACAATTTACTTTCGTCATTGTAGTTTTAATCCTGGGTTGCGGAGGAGGTGGGATTCGAACCCACGGTGAGCTTACGCCCATATCGCTTTTCGAAAGCGACGCCTTATGACCACTTGGCTACTCCTCCTTAAACTGACTATATCTACTTAAATGCTTGTCATTTTTAGACTTAATAGTATTAAAATAATATCACTTCCTTTTCTTTTCTCAAGATCAAAACTTTTCCCGTTGGTAAAATGCTTATCTTGGTAAACACTACCATCTGTATCAAATAAACCTCTAAGGACGCTTCATTGATTTTAACAAATAACAAATCTGCAATACTCTTAGAAAGAGGGATTCTCTTTAAGGGGTAAAAACATGATTGATGATTTTAGAATTCTGCAGTCTAATTAATTTCCTGGCCGCGGCTAATCCCAAAGCTTGCATGATTGCTCCAACGCAGACAACAATCGTCAACCCAGTCCTTTCGTCCCAATAATGAAAAGCAAACAAGATAAAGAGCATGGAGCTAACCCTACCTAAATTAATAAAAAATTCATGGTCAAGCACATAAACATAATTATTCTCTATTTTTCCTCCATCCTGCATCTCGGTGGCTTTTGAAAAAATGGGGATGTAGACAAACCAAAAAATGTTACCTGATAAAATCATCGCTACTAGATAAAGCATTAATGTCAGTTGACTAAATTGGATTAATAGCAACAGTGCCGCAATCAACAGCGGTAAAGTACTAATCAATAACAACCTGAATCTATCTCTAGGCAGCATCTTCCGTCCAATCACGTAGATCACTGCCCCCACCACAATTGCTAATATCGACTTGATCGTGCCCAACACACCCTCATCGCCTAGAAACAACAAAGTCATGATTTCCATCACAGTCGCTCCCACAGCCATTTGAGCTGTTGAGGCTACTACAAAAGTTCTAAACAGCTTCCAATCTAAACTTACTTTCCGCGGTCGCAGGGCAGAAATTTGAGGAGTCGGAAAATCTTTGATCGATTTTAAGTATATCGTCCCAATAAATAACATTAAAACTCCAAATCCCATGATCGCCATATAGGCGTAGGTGGCGTTGAGGTAAGGCTGAGTTCTAGCCCAAACAATTAACCAACCTGCAGCTAGCGGCAAAATGACACTACTTAAATTCCCCACCAAAGTATGGATGCCAGAAATGTAATCTCGCTCGTTATCTTTGGTTAGAGTTGGATAGATAAAATTACGATTACTCCAATAAAGACCACAGAATAAGCCAACTATTAAACCAACTCCAAAAATACTCCATAAACTTAAATCTTTAAAAAAGAAAAGAATCATTAATGAACCACTTTGTAAAACTGAGCTGGGAATAAAAATGTGCCGAATATTGATCAATTTAATCAAGTACGTATTCAGATAAAAACCCAATAATATAGCAATATATACCCCTAAATTGAAAACTGCCACTGATGAGATATTGTGCGTGCTGATATAAAGATAAGCATTGGCAAACACAAAAATTAAATTATTAGCAATAATTTGACAGAAAATAGACAATACTAATTTCTTAGCATCCGGCCCAAGCTGGTTGAAAATACTCAGTTCATATCTGAGTCTATTAGTTAACATAATCGAATGAGTATATCATGAGGAAACCATCATCCCTTGAGAAAATTTTTACTTCATAATTAATCCCTTGGCTGTTCCCGCCATCACTCCCCAGTCTGACACTACTTGTAAAACTGGCAAATAAAACCATTCTTCATCTACATATTGGACATTTTTCCAAATTGACCAAAAGGCATACACAATCGTGCTGCCTGTGATAAAACCCAAACCTAACAGCCAATGAGAGCAGAAAAATACTAGGGCTAACAATAGAAATATTAAGTAGCGACAGAAAACTAAATAAGTCTTCACTCTAGTAATTCTTGCTTTAGCATCGTATCGAGCCATGTCTTGAACAGTTTGATAAAATTGATTTAAAGTTTCTATCGGCCACCAGCTGACTTTTGCTTGATCTGTGAAGGTAAGTTTAAACTTCGCGCGCAAAAGTTTATAAGCAAAATCATAATCTTCACTTACTCTCAGGGCTTCATCAAAACCGCCTACTTTTTTCCAAACTTCTTTTTTCATTAACATTGATCGTGTGGCAGGCAAGAAAAGTTCTGGATGAACTTTATCTGGCATAACTAGCATGTACGGCGTCACTGCCTTTTGAAAAGCAGTTTCTGGAGCCGCATCGTAATATCCGGCCACTACATCAGCCTGATCTATGACTGCTTTTAGGGCTAATTTTTCCAGCCAATCTCTATGCGGCACACAGCCCGCATCAGTGATGGCAATCCAATCATAAGTAGTTTGCTTGATTCCCCAATTCCTCCCCATACTCCGATTACCTTCTTGAGTAAAAATCTTTAAAGGAAGTTTATGATATTTTTTTATAAATAATTCAATTAATTGAACTGTTTTATCAAAAGAGCCAGCATCTACTATAATAATTTCAGCTGGCTGTTTGGTTTGTGCCAATAAACCATATAATAAAGCCAAAATTGTTTCAGCTTCATTCAAAACTGTGACGACCACTGAAATTTTTATTTTATCTACTAAGATTTTCATTTTATCCCCCAAAGTTTCTCATAAGTATCAGCTACTTTTTCCCAAGTTTGTTCCATAGCCCAATTATAAGCATGAGTGGAATATTTTTTTAAAGTTTTAGAATTGTCTAGCAACCCTAAGATCTGACGACTTAATCTTTCTACATTTGATTCGATCAGCATTAGCTTTGATCCTGGGTAAATTTCTAAATAGCGTTGTTTTAGTGGGTGCGAATAAAAAGCACACACAATTTTTCCTAAAGCCTGCGCTTCTAGAATAGAAAGATATGAGGCTGACCAGACTAAATCTGCCTTAGCTAAAACAGAAGTAGTATTTTCAATCATCCCTGTGACCGTGCCATATTTTTGACAATCATTTTTATAATCACCATCTCCCACCCAAGTTATGTCCACCAGACGATGCTTTTTTAATTTTTTAGCTAATATTAAATATTTTTTAAGATCGTTTTCTAATTCCAGCCGACCCACAAAAACTATTTGTAATTTCTTAATTTTCTGTTTAGGAATAATTTTTTTACTAATTCTAACTCCGCCATACACAACCGCATTGGGCTGATCCCAATAAAACTCACGGATGTAATCACCCACATGAATGGTTTTCATAGCCAATTTACTCCACACAAAGCGAGCTAATTTATACTGCCAGGGAACTGGATATTTTCCTTCCCAACCATGAAAAGTTACATATATTTTTGACCAAAATAAAGGCAAAAGCGGAATCAGCCACCAGTAAACATCATGCACATGAATAATATCGGCATTGAGTAAAAGCTGAGCCTGTTTGGCCACTTGCCGCCAAATAATTAGTTTATGGTTAAGTTTGTTATAGTATTTAGTTTCAGTCTCAATTCTAATAATCTCAATGCCATCTTTTTTTTCTTGCAAAGGTAAGTTCGCATCATGACACGCAGTTAGAACCCAAACTTCGTGACCTCGCTTAAGTAATTCTTGATTTAAAGCCCTAAGATGAGTTTCTACTCCGCCTAGATGTGGCTCATAAAACGCCGTAAGATGTAAAATCTTCATAATTTGCTAGCACTTTCATACAGTTGGTGTAAGCATGAGGGTTTACCCTTAACTCTATGGTGCTGTTTGTATTCTATATTTTCTTGTTTTTACTTGCCAAACCAATCTTGGCCGGGGAGGTTCTACTCACCGACAGTTTTGATGACGGTGATTTTAACGACTGGACAGTAATAAGAAATCAGCAATGGCATCAACCAAATAAACCTTGCTTTAATAGAGCTTATCCTGCCCAGTGGGAAATCAAAGAGGGCAGACTGGGGATTACCATTGATGGTAGTCCTTGTACTACCGAGATCATCCCTCAAGATTTAGATCTGACTGAGATTTATAATTATGAATTCGAATTTGATTGGCATTTTTCAGAATCCATCCACATGGATCGCAATATCTTAATTAAATGGCAAGATAAAAAAAATTGGCAGGGGTTACACATTGTTGACAACAAGCTATTGTTACAAAAAGTGATTAACGGTCAACTTGAATCTTTATACAACAACTGGGGCTATTTTCAATTCAAAGCAAATCAGCAATATCACTTTAAAATCAGTGTAGTTAATGACTTATTGACAGTCTGGGTGGATGACCAACAAGTTTTACAAACTTTAGACAGACCTCCGTTTTTAGCTGGTTTCAAAACTCTCGGACTTCAGGCAAGTAGTGGCAATATTTTCCGCAGCGTATCTTTTTTTGATAATTTTATTGTACGTTCAAGAGATGAGATCGGCGAAAAAAAACTAGGAGTGCCGCTTTATAAACAGCATGATCCAACATGGAAAAACCAAGAATACGACCACGCCAGTAAATGGTCAAAAAAATATACTTTAGAGCGCTGGGGCTGTGCCATAACTTCTGCCGCGATGATTTTAGATTATTATGGTATTAATCAATTACCATCTGGGCGCAAGTTAGATCCGGGGAAACTCAACTTCTGGCTCAGAGATCAACCTGATGGTTTTATTGGACAAGGTTTAGTTAATTGGCTGGCCATATCTAGATTGAGTCAAGTAATGAGCCAAGAGCTGCAAACTCCGGTGTTGGAATATGAATGGATAGGCGGAGATTTACACAGTGCAGTAAAAGAAATTGATCAAAACAGACCGGCAATACTACAAATTCCTGGACATTTTCTAGTAGCCGATGGCTATATAGCTAATAAAACTGATTTATATCTGAAGGATCCAGCTTATAATTATGAGCTTTTTAGCCAGCACCAAACAGAACTTTCATCAATCAGATCTTTTAGACCCAGCCAAACTGATTTGAGTTACTTATTACTGGTCTATAATCCTGAGATTAAGGTGACTTTAATTGATGAAAGCGGTCAGATTCCAGCTAATCTTAATGTTTATATTGAATATATTAAAGATCCTTTGGGTGGTTTGGGAGATCAAACTCAAATTAGCATGATCCAAAGCTTAGCTAAGCCATTGGAAAATAAGTATATATTAAAAATTGAAAATAATCAGAAAGAAGCTCAAGAAGTGGAAATTTATAGTTATGATGTTGATGGTCGAGTCACAGTTTTATCTCAAATAATTTTAGAAACTAAATTATTCAATTTAGATTTTGATAAATCTAAGGCAAGTCAATTAACTGAAGTTACTAACCAGTTCACCTTACTACGAGACTTACTCAAAACTTTATATGAGTCAGGAGACATCACTGCTAAATACGCTTACTTAAAACTAGATCAGCTGGCTAGTTACGCCCAAAATGATGAAGAAAATCAGGAAAGATATAAAAAACTCATCATGAGCACGGCGCAAAAACTAGAAAAGTTTGTTCCTTATTCAACTGTGATCCGTAATATAGCACCATCTGACTAAGTGATATAATTAAAAATCATCAGTCAGAAAAAACTTTGCTTTGTTTTGGGTGCACAATTAACAAAAGGTCACTTAGCTCAGTTGGCTAGAGCGCTGCATTCACATTGCAGAGGTCAGAGGTTCAAGTCCTCTAGTGACCACACTGGACAATTGAGAGAACGCCCCGCCTAGGCCGGGAAGGTCCCTGGTTTAAATCCAGGTATGACCATATAAAGGAGGTGTCGCATAGCGGCCAATTGCACACGCTTGGAAAGCGTGAGCCTCACGGCTACGCAGGTTCGAATCCTGTCACCTCCGCCACACTGTGGCAACGCTCAAAAACGCGCACCGTTTTGAAACAGTATCACAAATAACAAAAGAATCAGCCATAGACGTGGGAATTTATGCTACTTGACTGCTTCTGCTACTATAGCCTCTGCCTTGGTTTCATGGATA
>JAHJTF010000003.1 GCA_018830045.1 Patescibacteria group bacterium
GCTGGCTCAATCGGGCGTGCTGGCTCAAGTGGTACCACAAGCAGCTCTTCAAGCTACTGATACATTAAATCCTGCCCAATCCTCACCTGCTCTCAAAGAAGTAGAGGCAAGTATCTCACCTGATATCGGTCCTGTTGAGGCAGGGGTAGGTTTACAGCAAGTTGAGTATGAACCATCAGCAGAGCTGCCGGTCGAAGTTGAAAGCTATCTACAAAAAGTAAAACAACATCAAGAACAAATTCCTGGAGAGATTGTCATCGCTGACGGCACTACTGTGATTTCCACTGCTCATCAGCCAGCTCAAAAACCAGTTATAGTACTCCCAATTACACAAAAAGAAGAGCAAGAGGGTCAAAAAAAACCCCTGCACTGGAGCTTTCGGTGGTTGGTAGAGTGGAGCAAAAAGATTATGAAAATGTTTACTGGAGAAATTATTTATCGACAGGAATCATCAACTACATCAGTATAAAATATTAAAAATGACAGACTTAAATCTTCTTTTACAACAATTAATGCAATGGACTATAAACGGAGTTCTTATTTTATTACTAATAGCTTTGCTAGTAGTTTTTGGCTATATGTTTTTTCAGTGGTTCAAGCATCGTCGCCGCGAAGATTATTCGTTAGATTTTGTGACCTTATTAGTTCGTCTTCCCAGGGATAATGAGATTAAAATTGATGCAGCCGAACAGATGTTTACTGGTCTTTATTCTCTTAAAAAATCTGGGCCATTAAAATTTTTACAACCAGAAGATATTTTTTCATTTGAAATTGTGGCTTTACAAGAAAAAATTGGGCTACATGTTAATTGTCCACGCAACATTAGAGACTTAGTAGAAAAACAAATTCATGGCGCTTATCCCCAGGCAGATATTAAAGAGATCGATGAAGTTAATATTTTTAATGAAAAGGGCAAAGTAGCTTTTGCAACTCTTAAATTAGAAGAGGCTGACTATTTACCCATTAGGACATATAAAGATTTACCTACTGATGGATTATCTTTAATTACTTCTGCCATGTCAAAAATGGGTCATGGCGATGGGGCGATTTTACAAATTATACTTGAGCCAGCTTCTAAAAAATGGCAGAAAAAAGGCAAATCATATATCAGCCGGCAGAAAAAACGCGAAGCTGATCCTGATACCGCCACCTACGGCCATGATCCTAAAGAGATGGAAGCGATTTCTACTAAAGCTGAAAAGCCTGGATTTAGAGTAGCCATTAGAATTGTGGTTTCAGCTGAAAATGAAGCTTTGGCTGAGTCACATTTAAATAATATTAAGGGAGCTTTCTCGCAATTTACATCTGCGCACAATAGTTTCAAAAAAGTGAGATTTCTCCTTAAACATTTACTAATGATTGATTTTTTGTATCGCTATATGCCGTTGCTTAATAACACGGCTATGATCCTCAATTCTGAAGAGTTGGCCACTATTTTCCATTTCCCTAATAAAACGGTTGAAACCCATCACATTGAATGGTTAAATGCCAAAAACGCCCCAGCTCCTAATGAAATTCCCACTGAAGGTTTGTATATGGGCCAATCATTTTATCGAGGTGAGGAGAGACCAGTTTTCATGAATTTAAAAGACAGACGGCGCCATATGTATATTGTGGGTAAAACTGGTACGGGTAAATCGGAATATCTGAAAGAGTTAATTCTACAGGATATTGAAGCTGGTCATGGTGTGTGCGCGATTGATCCCCACGGTGATTTTGTGGAAGATGTCTTGGAGTTAATGCCTTCAGAGAGAGCTGAGGATGTAATTTATTTTAATCCTTCTGATTTAGAGCGCCCTATGGGAATGAATATCATGGAGGCTAAAACTGAAGATCAAATGCATTTTGTGTCTAGTAGTGTAATTAACCTCATGTATAAGCTTTATGATCCGCACCGGACAGGAATTATCGGTCCACGGTTTGAGCACGCCATCAGAAATGCGATGTTGACGATTATGTGTCGGCCTGGGGCAACTTTTATTGAGTTGGTGCGAGCTTTGACTGATAGCAAGTTTGTTGATGAGTTACTGCCTTATGTGAAGGACCCAATCGTGAAGCGCTACTGGACAGATCAGATCGCTCAGACCTCTGATTTCCATAAGTCAGAGGTGCTGGATTACATTACCTCTAAATTTGGTCGGTTTGTAACCAATAAAACCATGCGCAATATCATTGGTCAGCCCAAGAGCGCTTTTGATTTTCGTGAAGCGATGGATACTAAAAAGATTATCTTATGTAATCTTTCAAAAGGTATATTGGGCGAAGAGGACGCCAAGTTTTTAGGACTGATTTTAGTACCTAAGGTACTCACTGCCGCCATGAGTCGCCAAAACGTACCTATGGAAAATCGGCCTGACTTTTTCCTCTATGTAGATGAATTCCAAAACTTTGCTACCGAAGATTTTGCGGTGATTTTATCTGAAGCACGTAAATATCGGCTTAATCTAATTGTGGCCAATCAATATATTAGTCAGATTGATGAAGAGGTTAAAAATGCTGTTTTTGGTAACGTGGGAACGATGGTGAGTTTCCGCATTGGCGTGACTGATGCCAACTTTTTGCAACATGAATTTGTGCCAGTTTTTAATGAGACTGATTTAACTAATGTTGAAAAATATCATATCTATATGAAAACTATTGTAGACAACGAACCAGTCCCACCTTTTAGCCTGTCTTTATTAAAGGACCTCGATACTCAGAATGCACGGAAAAATCCCAAATTGGCTGAGATGATCAAACAGCTATCACGGTTAAAGTACGGTATAGACAGAGAACAGATTGAAGCTGAAATTAAAGTGAGAGCTAGGCTTTGATAGACTTGTCGCGGCAAGTCTAATTTGCGCTGTGGTTTTTTTCGTAATCTTTAATCACTTGTTGACAATATAAATAGCGGCCATAATCAAAAGTTTCTTCATAAATGGGCTTAGTTTCCTGATTTGTTTTTACAGAGTTATTTTCCCCAGAGCTATTTTTTTGAGGATCACTCACAGCTGAATTATTTGTAGTTGATTGATTAGTTGATGATGAATTCTGACTGCTATCTGACTGAGATTTATTATCAGCGGGTTGAATATAAGTTCCTAAAACATTGCCCACATGCTTACTTACCTCTTGACCTCTTTGAGTAAGTTTCTGGGCTTGTTGAGAGATATTATCACTCACTCCTTTGACAGCACCCTGAAGCTCTTGTTTTTTTTCTTCAAAGTCGTTAATTATTGCTGGTTCTTTAAGCAAATTTTTTTGTTGAGCTACGTAAATACCGCCCCCAACTACGGAGATAATTAAAAGCAATCTAATTAAAATCTTGGTAAGATTCATCAAAAATCAGTATAGCATTATTCGTACCTGAGAGCTTCAATGGGCGAGAGCTTTGCGGCGCGTCTGGCGGGAGCGGCACCAAAGATCAGACCAACTATGGTAGAGACAGTGAAGGCCAAGATTACTGCTTGGGGAGTAACTTGCGCAGGAAAGTACTGTTGGATAAATAAAGAACCAGCATAAGCAATC
This sequence comes from Patescibacteria group bacterium, assembly GCA_018830045.1. Taxonomy (GTDB): domain Bacteria; phylum Patescibacteriota; class Microgenomatia; order UBA1400; family PJMF01; genus JABBGTR01. The sequence continues at coordinate 3,508 of JAHJTF010000003.1, forward strand.
CCCACCCCAATCATGCCGCCTGTCACTGATAGTAAGGCGGCTTCAAATAAAAACTGAATTAAAATCACGTTGGGCGTGGCCCCGAGAGCTTTTCTGAGGCCAATTTCACGAGTTCTTTCAGTTACTGAAACTAACATAATGTTCATGATGCCAATTCCGCCTACCACGAGAGAAATGGCGGCAATGGCTCCAAGGCCAGCGGTGAGGATGCCTAAAATATTATTAATTGTTTCTAAGAGTTGAGTTTGATCAAAAACACTAAACTCATCCTTTTTTAGATTTTGCGCTAAAAGAGTTTTTTCGATCCGCTTAGTAGCTTCATCTACCTGGCTTTCATCTTTGACCTTAATGCTAAAACTATCGATTAGTTCGGTGTTGAAATCGTCAAAAAGCGTGTTGAGAGGTAGGTAGATATAGTTATCAAAACTTGGCCCCCCAAATCCACCCTTACTCTCTAGTACTCCGGCCACGCGGTAGTTTTGACCTTCAATTTTAATTTGTTTATTGATGGGGTCAATCTGGCCAAAAAGCTCTTCAGTGATTTTGGCTCCCATCATGACGATACGACGACTGCCACTTTCATCATTATTGGTGAACCATTGACCCTTAACTGCTTGAAAGTTGTTAACTGTTTCGTAATTAGCAGTTACTCCCAGTAGAGTGATTTTTTTCGTTTTATTTTTATACTTGGCTTCTCCAGTGCTAAAACCAGTTGCTGCGCCGTCGGCGATAACATCGCGGTGATCACGCAAGATTTTATCTAAATAACGGCGTTTAATTTTTCCCTGAGCACTTTCGATAAAAGCTGTTTCTTGATTGCCCAACCCACCATTTTCACCAAAAGGATTGCCCGGGACAACAAACAAGGTATTTGCTCCAAGATTAGCAAATTGTTGTTGAATATAAAGTTGCAAACCAGTCCCAATGCTAGTCAATAAGACTACTGAGCCCACACCAATAATGACTCCTAACATGGTCAAAACAGATCTGGTCTTATTTATCCAGAGGGCTTTAACCGCGGTAAAAAAAATGCTTTTAATTTCCATAATTGTTATGTTTTTCTGTCATTATTATGTTTTTCTATCACTCACAATTCTGCCATCTTTGAGTGTGATTAATCTTTTAGCTATTTTAGAGATATATTTTTCATGAGTGACCATGATAATAGTTTTGCCTTCTTGGTGAAGTTTTTTGAATAAGTCTTTAATATCAGCTCCACTTTTGGAATCAAGATTTCCGGTGGGTTCATCGGCAAATAAAATTGAAGGATTATTTACTAGGGCTCGGGCAATGGCGACTCGTTGTTGCTGGCCGCCAGAGAGCTGGTTGGGGGCATTGTGGATTCTGTCGCTTAAGTTCACTTTGCCCAACATCTCCTTGGCTTTCTGGTAACGAGAGGTCCGTGAGTCTCCAGCATAGAGTAAGGGTAGGGCTACATTCTCTAGAGCTGAAGTTTTAGCGAGTAAATTAAATTGTTGAAACACAAAGCCAATTTCTTTATTACGAAGATGGGCGCGGTCTTTTTCATCATAGTGCGTCACGTCTTTATCTTTGAGCATGATCGAGCCACTAGATGGTTCAGCCAGCATGCTGGCTACTTGTAAAAAAGTCGACTTGCCGGAACCAGATGGACCCATAACTGCTACAAACTCACCCTCCTCTATGGTAAAAGACAAATTGTCTAAAGCCTTAATAGTAATATCGCCAATCTGGTAGTGTTGAGAAACGTTGCTGAGCTTGAGTAATGGCATGCTAATTTTGTAGTGGGGGTGTTAATTTTGTACTGGGATGCTAATTTTTAGGAACTAGCACCTCGTCAGCCTCATTTAGTCCTTCTAGCACTTGGACATGGCCTGCTGTTTCAAGACCAATTTTAATTTCTTTTTCTTCATATTTATCACCCTGTGTTCTGACATCCACATAAACTTTATTATCTCGCTCTCGGGTGGTTTCAAAAGGAATGGTGAGGACGTTTTGACGGGTATCTAAGATTATTTTAACATCACCGTTCATTCCCAGGCGGTATTTGTTTAGTAAGTTTTCCCCCTGAATGAGAAACTCGACCGCAAAAACAGTACCAGTAGAGGAAGCACTGCTTTTAAAAGCAACATAGTTGACTTGTGAAGAAATTGGTTCATTGGGATAAGAATCTAAGAAAATCTCACCTTTTTGTTCTAAGGAGATTTGAGCGATGTCAGCCTCATCTACCGCGGCTCTAAATACTAGGGTATCGGGATTTATCAGTTCAAAACTGTCGGTAGCTAATAAATTCACCCCCGTAACACTAGTGGGAGAGCTAACTAGAACCCCAGCAAAAGGGGCGGAGAGCACGGTGTTGGTAATGGCAATATCGTGGATTTCAACATCCAGGACCTCATTCTTAAGATCCCATTGTTCTTTATCAATGACGCGACGAGTTCCTAAGGTTTCTAAAGAATAATCAGTGCTATCTTGAGTAGTTTCCCAGTCCCACCGCTCTTTCATGTAAGTGTTTAAATTTTGCTGGAGTTGTTTTTGCAGGGTGCGTTGGTCAATGGTGGCAATAGTCTGCCATTTTTTAACATAATCACCTTCTTTAGCTCCAAGATAGATTATTTTACCGCCAGTGGCAAAACGGAGATTGGCTTTCTCTTTGGCATCTACTACTCCAGATACTTCTAAAATTTTAGTGAGATTTTGAAACGCGGGTCTTTCAAAAATAAGCTCAGGCTGACTATCTTGGATTTTTTTATAGCGCCACACACCAACTCCTCCTGCAATAATCACAATCACTAGAATTATTTTCCAGTGTTTTTTAATAAAGTAAATAATTGAGTTCCAGATCAAGACTGCTTTTTCTTTAATGATATTGTTCTTTTTCATAAATTTTTTCGGTACGATTAATACTAGCACTAGTTTGTGAAGGGATCAAAATATAGTATTCTAGATATAGAAGCAATATGGTAATAGAAATCGATGATCTTCAAATAGATAGGCGGAATTTATCCATTTTTGGTCAAGAAAAAGTCCCTGGATTAAATAACGAAGAAGATCTTGACTCGATATTAACAAGGGCGTTAACCGCTGTTTACGAACTTTTTAGCGATCAAGTTTTAGTTGATGAATTTTTAAAACAGGCAAACGCTCAAATTGAACAATACGACTCTTCGCCCCAGCTTGCAGAGATTGAATCCAGTGCTAAGGAGTTATTAGAAGCACTGAAGGATTTGGCAGTTCAAGCAAAGATCGGCAATAAAGCTGGAGTGATGAGTGTCTTAAATAGGATGTCGCAACTTAGCCTCCAGGATAGCATCGCGCGATCTGGGGGGCTTGTAAAATCAGTATTTTTTGACAGTTCTAGATCAGATACTGGTTGCGATACCAAAAATGTAGTAAATGCAATTATAGAACTATCTCAGATAAAATATGCCTCACAACATGGTGGGCGTATGTACATAACTGCTGACGAAAAAGAAAAATTGGAAACAGCCAAAACTAGGGCAGCAACTACAAGAGTTTCATAGTTGACTGCCCTTAACTTCTCTATTACAATTTTGAATTTTTGAGTATCATTATAATTCGCTAGACGTATATGAATGAAAGCATATGCTTCAAAGAGATAGACAAGATTCCAACTCAACCAAGCTGGCCGGAAATTATTGGACCGTTTTATAAAATAGACGGTGGAGAGAATGTGCTTAGTTTTTGTAGAAAGAGCTGGCAAGCAGGCAAGATCCCCTTTTTATACGGTAGAAAGCAAATTGGGAAAACGGGCATATTTACTCCATATTTAAACTTTGCTTTAGGTGAGGGTGTTACTGTATTTGAAACCGGTAGTGTTGAACTGCCTGGACTGAATCAACTTCCTCAAAAACTCATTATTCTAGCATCAGTTCATGGCAAGGAAAGAGAGAATGATGCTATTTCGTGTGCTAATCAAATTAGAAATATATGCGAAAGTAATTCTTTATTTAATTCAAAAATGTTTAGTGAGCGGCAGAGAATAGAGCTGCGATTGAGCAGTGATGATGTCGATAACATGGTCTATCAATTAACCGGCCTTGATCCAAGAAAATTGGGAATAAGATATAGAATGGGGCGAAAAGGGGTTATTTCAGCATTTCATCAAGATCGACCTATACGCCAGGGTATTGATGCGCTGAAAGAACTACTGGGGGATAAATTTCCAAAATGGTGAGCCGGGAGGGATTCGAACCCCCGACCAGTAAGGTATAAGCTTACCGCTCTACCGCTGAGCTACCGGCTCTAATTATTACTTTGATGAGGGAAATTATACCAGGGTTACAGGAGTAGTAGCAGGACTATGCCGATCCCCAAAACTCCTAATCCGGCTTTTAGCCAATTTAGCAATCCCTCAGATCCACTAGCAGGCAGTTCTGCTGGTAGTTGAGGCTGGCCACCTTTGGTAGTCTGTGTCTGGACAGTTTCGGCAATCTGGCTTGTTCCGCCAGGAGAAGAACAAGTAGAACTAGTGGGGTTGGTAGCTAGCCTGCAGGTGGTGTTATAGCAGATGTGAGCTGAGTTGGAGCAATCAGAGTTAGCAGTGCAAGTGTCATTGCAGTTGATTCTAGCCTGTGAGTCTTGGTAGGTTTCACAATTACTAGCACTAGGGTTACTATCTAAGCGACATTTATTTTGGTAACAAATGTAATTATTGTTGACTGATTGGCATTGGGCATTGGTGTTGCAGTCGCTGTTGCATGAATAAGTGGGAGAAGGAGATGAACTAGGCGAGGGGCTGACCGATGGGCTTGGGCTGACAGATGGAGATGGGCTTACTGACGGCGATGGACTGACCGATGGCGAGGGGCTGATCGAGGGACTTGGTGACACACTTGGTGAAGGCGAGGGACTAACTGATGGTGAGGGACTGGGACTGACCGAGGGCGAAGGGCTGACTGAGGGCGATGGACTAGGTGAGGCACTAGTTACATAGAAAGATAGGGTGCAGTTGGATGTAGGGATAATTTCAGTTGCAGCCGGCCGTGATTTAGGAGCGGTGGGGACTGCAACTTGTTCTGGTTGCAAACGCTGTTTTAGGGCAATCAGAACTCCTGCCATGGAGATGACAAAAAACAATGCGATACTAACTACAGCGGCCACTGATCTCGTTTCTAGACCAAAAATTTTGTTTTGTTTAGTCTGTTTTGCCGTTGATTTAGCTTCAGGTTTATTACCTACTTTTTGATGTAATTTGACAGTTATTTCATCAATTTCTGTCTCAGTTGGCTTTATCAGCGGCGGTTTTGTCGCCAAGGTTGATGAACCAATAAAAGCTTGCCGATATTTTTTTCTTTTCTGCTGGGGTGATTGATCTGTATTTACGTTTATCATAATTTTATTATTTGTTTGTTATTGTGGCAGTTGCTCCCATGGGTGACAGGTATTATTGTTTGGACCAGTACAAATTTGACACTGGGCATGATATTGGCCGCTTTGTTCTATTATTACTGGTTCGGAAACTCTACCCGTGCTATTTAAACCCTTTAACATGCCATTTGGGTACATGATGCGGAAAACATAGTGGTCTGCACCGCTGACTGCTCCACAAATAAATGAGACCTGATCTCCTAATTTTGGATTGGGATTATCCATTGCGATATTCAAACACTGTGGTCCAGGGGGAATGGAGGGAGATGGTGACGGAGTAGTTGGCGGTGGGGTGGTAGGGGGTGGAGTAGTCGGAGGCGGAGGGCTGCTGCCACAGTATTGTTCTTTCCACTTTTCATACTCACCAAGGTCCTCTGTCCATTTAATTGCTTTCCAATAGTTCTGTTTACCAGCCGGACAGCTTGAATCCCACTGAGTACATTGGGAAACATAAGGATCATCGATGCATTTATAAGCTCCAAGGTTGCTGCAATTGTCTGGAGGGGTTGGGCAACACTGCCCATCGGTCTTATCCCAGGGGCAACCGCCACACTCATTTTCACTGCCATACACAGGAATCCATCTTTTATTTCCACAAGTCCATTTGGTGTAGCCTCGTTGACAACTCGTGGTTTGAGTTGTTCCAGGACAGTCGCATGCTCCCCATGGATTTCCTTCAGCACGACAAAGATAGGTTGGTTCAGCAGCTTGCTGTCTAATATCTTGACTTTGTTGTGATAACCAATAAGTTGCTCCTAGACCAATTAATAGTAAAAGCAAGAATAAGCTTCCCAAGATATATCGCCAACTTTTTTTATGTTTTTGTTGTGATTCCGCTGAGAGCTCTGGGTCTATGATAGTTGTTTGATTGTCTTGCATGATATCTACAAAAGTAGGAGTAGAATAACGCCAATACCCAGCACACCCAATCCAGCTTTCAGCCAGTTAATTATGTCTTCAGAGCCAGATACAGGCAGTTCTGCTGGTAGTTGAGGCTGACCGCCGGTAGAAGCAGTGGAAACATTGCAGGAGGTGTTGCTCGGATTACTATCTAGGCGACATTGACTTTGAAAACAAATATAGTTTGTATTAGCAGTTTGGCATTGGGCATTAGTGCTACAGCTAGAGTTGCATGAATAAGTGATGGCAGCAGAAGGGCTGGGCGAAGGGCTAGGTCTTACTGAGGGCGAGGGACTGACTGAGGGACCTGGGCTTGCCGAAGGACTTGGTGAAGGACTGACTGACGGTGAAGCACTAGGGCTAACCGATGGTGAGGGACTGACCGAGGGACTTGGTGACACACTTGGTGAAGGCGATGGTGAAATTGAGGGGCTGGGGCTCACCGAGGGCGAAGGACTGGCTGATGGGCTAGGACTGACAGAAGGTGGAGGAGTAGTCGGCGGCGGAGTAGTCGGAGGCGGAGTGGTGGGAGGCGGTGTAGTCGGAGGTGGAGTAGGGGTCGGGGTAGGATAAGTAGTCTCACTCGCTTGCTGTCTGATGTCTTGACTTTGTTGTGATAGCCAATAGCCGGCACCCCCACCAATGATTAGTAAAAGTAGGAGGATTCCCCCAATAATATAGTTCCAACGGATTTTCTTTTTTGGAGGGAGTCGTTTATTAGTTGATGGCTGATTTTCTGGAGTTGTAGAAGTGAGACCGCCAATGGGCATAATAGGCGTAGGTGCAGAAGCGGGTGATCCAGAAGCGGGTGATCCAGGAATTGACGGAGCAACATTTATCATAGTTTTTTCTGATTATTCATTAAGAATAATGCTTTCGAGTACCAATAGTCAAGGGATTAAGGGCAGGTAATTTTTGTCCAGCCAAAAATAACAAGCTCGCCCCGCCTGCTGTGGAAATATAAGTAAAATTCTTTTCTAGTTCGAGATCCGCAATTAAATCAACTGTGTCTCCTCCCCCCGCCACAGTTCTAGCACTAGCTTTTGCTAAAGCCTGAGCAATTTTAACAGTGCCCGTCCTGAAAGGTGTTTTCTCAAAGTAGCCCATCGGTCCGTTCCAAAAGATCGTGCGCGCTTGATTAATGAGCTCTTGGTAAAGTTTGATAGTTTTAGGGCCAATGTCTAAATACATCAGATTTTTATCGTGAGTGGAATCTTTCATGTCATGAATTAAATCAATCACTTGAGTTTGGGTAGAATCTGGAGAAGCAGCTGCAATAACATCAATTGGGTAAAGAATTTTAGGTAGAGGAATATAGCCATCTTTAAGGATTTTTTCAGTTTTAGTTTCTTCAATTAACTCATCGGCCAGTTTAACAAAGTTAACCCCCTCTTTTTTAAGATCTGCCGGAGTGTCTTGAAGGTAAGATTTATGAATTTCTACCCCCTCTGCCTTTAAGAAATTATTGGCCACAACTCCTCCAACTAAAACCCCATCTGCTATTTGGAGTAGGTTTTCCAGGACATCGATTTTGTCAGAAATTTTAGCCCCACCAACAATAATAAAAAACGGATGGTCTGGTTGAGTCATTAACTTATGTAGCGTCAAGACTTCCTTTTGTAAATTAAAGCCAGCAAAACTAGGTAGATAGTGAGTTACACCCTCTGTGGAGGCATGAGCGCGATGGCTTGAAGAAAAAGCTTCATTAATATAAACATCTGCTAGATTAGCTAATTGCCTTGCAAATTTTTTGTCATTCTTTTTTTCTTCAGGATGAAAGCGGAGGTTTTCTAGTAACAAGATGCCTCCGGCAGGCAGTTGGTCAATTGCTGTTTGAACTTTTTCACCTATGCAATCATCAACAAAACTAGTTTTAATGTTAAGATTTTTTGTTAAGTATCTAGCTACTGGTTCTGAGCTTAGTCCGGCCTCAAATTTTCCCTTAGGTCTGCCAAGGTGAGTCATTAAAATAATTTTGGTGTGGTTTTTTTGAAGAAATTTAATTGTTTCAAATGAAGCTAAAATTCGCCGGTCGTTTTCAACCCGCCAACTATTTTTAACCTTTTTTAAAGGGACGTTGTAATCAACTCTCACCAAAACAGTTTTGTTTTTAACATCAAGGTTAGTGGGGAGGCGGAGCTTCATATTACCTTCATATTCCTCTAGAAACTGGATAGTACTATGGTATACTGTACCCCATTCCAGTTGAAAGGGGAACACATGTACTATGAGCACCAAAACTATTAAGTCTAAGGCAAAGTCTACAAAAGACTCAACAAAAATTACTTCTTCTACTTCTTCAAAAAAACAACCAACTTCGAAAAAACAACCTACTTCGAAAAAACCACAATCTATGGCTGAGTTGCTCAGTCAGGTGAAGCAGGCCATTGTGGTGCCGCAAAAAGACGAGCGAGTTACCGGCAAGATCGTAGAAAAGCAAAAAAATGCTTTAGTCATTGATATCAGTGCTAAAACATTGGCCGCTGTGGGGAGTAAAGAATTCGAAATTGCCAAAGACTATATTGATAAGCTCAAGGAGGGACAGGAAATAGAAGTCACAGTGCTATCTATAGAGGCCAGCAATGGCTATATTCCTGTTTCGCTCCGCCAAGCTGCAGTTTCTGCTAAATGGGAAGTTTTTGATGAGGCATTAGAGAAGGATAGCGAGTTAACCGCTCAAGGTCTGGAAACTAACAAAGGCGGGATGATTGTTTCAGTCAATGGTGTCAGGGGATTTGTGCCCTCAAGTCAATTTGGGAAAGATTTTATGGGTAGGATTGACGACCTTTTAAATAAGACTTTTAAAGTTAAAGCCATTGAAGTTGATCGTGAAAAAAACAGACTTATTTTTTCTGAACGCCATGTTTCAGAGGCAGATGAGTTAGCCTTGCGCGACTGCGCGCTTGATTCAGTGAAAGCAAACGAAGTTTATGAAGGAGTGGTTTCTGGGGTGATGCATTTTGGTTTATTTGTGACGGTAGAGATCCCAATTAAAGACGAAAAAAACGTAGGTCATATTGAGGGTTTAGTTCATATTTCTGAAATTTCTTGGGAAAAAGTAGATCATCCTAAAAACTATCATAAAGTAGGAGATAGAATTAAGGTTAAAGTTCTAGGAATAGACGAGAAAACTAATAAGCTTAATCTCTCCATTAAACAGCTTTCAGATGATCCCTGGAAAGGGATTGATAAAAACTATTCCGTTGGCGCAACTTTAACTGGTACTATTTCTCGAGTAGAGCCATTTGGTGTTTTTGTGAATGTCGAAGACGGAGTGGATGGCTTGATTCATGCCAGCAAGTTAAATCCTGATGAAAGTTACCAAAAGGGTGCTAAAATAACAGTTACTGTAGAGAGTGTGGATCCAGAACGACGCCGGATGAGTTTGAGCCCAATTTTAACCGAAATACCAGTTGGATATAAATAATCTTTATTAGTTAAGGTATACTGCAATATATGGCAAAACAACGCATGATCGTGACCGATGATCAACTTTTAATCGACATGGATTTGTTATTTAACGCCATCCGTGAGGCAAATGGAGATTGGGAAAAAGTCGAACGAGACATGAAGGCTTATTTGCAAACTGTGCAAAACATGGTGACTGAAGAATAATAACAAATTTCCCTTCTCATCTGGTAAAATTTAATCCTAATGGTATAATATAATTATGGCTTATGTAATTACATGCGGTGATGAGGGTATTCAGATTAACGAGGGAACTCGTTTAGGAATCCTTGGAACTGGTTTTGAATTAAAGGGTTTTTCTCAAGTAGTTAAAGTCTTAAAGAGATTATTGGGTAAAGACCTGCGTATTGCGGCTAATGAAGAAAATGCCTGGGTGAAAGAACGTTTAGATTTAGCTACCTGGGAGCAAGTTAAGGTAAATATACAACCACAAATTGAAGCCTTGGCTGTTAAAGAGAAACTTTTATACAGTGGTTTAATCCCCTTTGCCGATCCTAGACAACTCAAGCATGAAATCAAAGGTCACATGGTGAGACCTAAAGAAGTTCATATTGCCAATAAAATTTGTTTTACTCTAGCTGGCGGTGAGCAAACTTATAACTTAGGTAATTATGTAATTTCTGCTGAGTGGGTAGCGCAGGTGGATAAAAAACTTGCTAAAGACTTTTTGACCACTCAGGTTAAGTTTTACCAAAAGCAAGCCAAGATGGAGCTACCGGTTGTGTTTGAGATGGAGGGTGAGCTAGGTGAAAAAGTGGCGCAAAAAAATAAGCAAGTTCTAGAAAATTTAGGTTTCAAGGCAAGTTAATTTTAGGTCTAATTTTAGCTCCAATAGTTGGGATATTTATTCATTAAATCTTCACGATTGCCACTATTCTGAGGAATAAATGGTCTAAAAGTAGTGAGATGTTCTTGATGATGGCGGAAAGCATAGATGAGTTTGTTGACATAGTGTTGTAAGTCTTCAGCCATTTTGATGTTTTCAAAGTAAAAGTATTTTTTATTAATTCGATCTTCATCATCAGTGGCAACCCCAGAACTAGAGGCACTGGAGCGAGCGGTGAAAGTTTCCAGTTTGAAAATAGCTTGAGCAAAGCCTTTGGCGTAGGCACCAGTATCAACAATCGTTTCTAGGGGTAAAGATAAATTATGGCGATTAATGGGAGTAGTGTAGATAAATTTAGTGAGACGTTTAGAAGTGATAATGCCAATGCTTTTTTTCCACAGTATGCTTATCCACCACCAGCCGATTAAAACTATTAAAGCGGCTAATAAAAACGAAATTATAGGAACAATTGGCGGAATGTTAATCCCTAAGCCAGTTTTTAATAGGCTCGAGAACCAAGCCCCGGTGGCAAAGATAGCTATGCCCAGCATGACTACAAAACTACGTCTAGCCCAAAGCATAATCGGATTTTCTCGGCCGACAAATAAAATTACCTCATCATTGGATTGACCGGGGAAACGATAGTCAGTGTAAGGAAATTTATATTCTGGGGCGGAGAAAATATCGCGCATGAAGATATTGTAACATGGGTGCGGAAGAATGACCCATTTCTCCATAAACAAGCCATAAATAGGATTGGTATAAATATTGGCATAAATAAGACTTGGAAAATACAGGAACAAGACATATAATGTTTTTATGCAAACACAAACTACTCAAATTAGAGTTACCTTACCAGTTCAACTTCGGGGTTATTTACAAACCAAAGCGAATAAATTTGGTTTGGGCTTATCTGCTTATATAAAAAACTTAATTATCAATGATGTTCAAGATGTGGATTATCCAGTCTTTGAGATGTCGGATCAAGCCATTTCTGACTTTGAGGAAGCAAAAAAAGCAGAGCATGCTGGTAGTTTGGTTAAAATAGACAATGTTAGTAACTTTTTTAAAAATTTATAACATCTCATGATTATTGAATTTTCTCCAAAATGTCAGAAATCCTTGATAAAGATTAAGAAAAAGAATAAATCTCTCTTTGATAAGCTTGAAAAGCAATTGTTACTTTTTCAAAAAATTCCTAATCATCCATCATTGAGATTGCATAAGTTGGGTGGAGTTCAGGTAGACTCTTGGAGTATTTCTATTGATATGTCTTACAGATTGTTATTTTACTACCGCCCAGTCGGTCAAGAGAAAAGAATTGTCTTTTTTGCCGTTGGGAAACACGAAGAAGTGTATAAATAGGTTTTAACAAAACCTGTCAATCAATTGGAGTCGTTTATCAGAAAAGTATAAATTACCCGAAAGGGGAGATTTCTACTTAATTTAAAAAGGGCCGTTTCTACTTAACGCTAACACGTTGAAAACTCCGCTTGCATCTTGTTTTTTTTGTTTATATAATTACGTCCCTGTTCGGGATTAACAGTGTAAAAAACTATTTCGACATTCTAGCTGGAACCACAAGATTTCAGCAGAATCCCTCAAGACAAATTAATTGAAGCAAACAGGCAACGCTACGGGCCTGTAGCTCAGTTGGCTAGAGCGCCACATTTGCAATGTGGAGGTCAGGGGTTCGAGCCCCCTCAGGTCCACGCTTGGCAGATAAACTACCAAGTGGGTGAACGCCCTTGGTCTAGGTCAAGTTGCTTCAAAGTTTGATATTAGTTCTGGAGAGCCTAACCGGGTTATCTGGAGCTAACATTGAGCATTGAAGCTCATCCTCCTAAGGTGAATAAACCCACCAAAGGCGAGGGCTCATTAACAAGTGAAGAGAATTGTCACATAAGCATCAACATAGTCAAAATTACAATTTTGCAAATGCAAATAGATATCGCGTAAATTAACGCAGATAGTGGATGCCTAGGCTTGTTTGGCCGAAGAAGGACGCATAAGATCGCGAAAGTCGTCGGGGAGCTGTCATAAAGCTATGATCCGGCGGTGTCCGAATGGGGCAACCCCTCTAGTAGAAATACTAGGGATCCGACTATTTATAGTCAGGAAGGTAAGCTGGGGAACTGAAATATCTTAGTACCCAGAGGAAAATAAAACGTAAGTGATTCCCTTAGTAAGCGACGAGCGAACAGGGATTAGCCCAAACCCGGGTACGCCCGGGGGTTGTAGGACCTCAATGTGGAGAATTTTTAGATAGTAGAATAGTGTGGAATAATTAACCATAGAACGTGAAAGTCGTGTATATAAAATCTAGAAATGATCCTAGAGTGTTCCTGAATAGGTTGGGAGACGGCAAACTCCCTTCTGAATCTGGGGTGACCACACTCCAAGGCTAAATACCAAACAAGACCGATAGCGAACGAGTACCGCGAGGGAAAGGTGAAAAGAAGGGTGGAAGACCCCGTGAAATAGAACCTGAAACTATCTGCTAACAATCAGACAGAGCCCGTTTATCGGGTGATGTCGTGCCTATTGAAGAATGAGCCGGCGAGTAATTGGTAGCTGCAAGGTTAAGTCTTTGTCAAGACGTAGCCGTAGTGAAAGCGAGCCTTAATAGGGCTACTAGTAGCTGCTGATTGACCCGAAACCAGGTGAGCTAACCGTGGCCAGGATGAACCCCAAGTAACATTGGGGGGAGGTCCGAACCGGTGTATGCTGCAAGATGCTCGGATGAGCTGCGGTTAGAGGTAATATGCCAATCGAACCTGGAGATAGCTGGTTCTCCCTGAAATATATGTAGGTATAGGGTTATGTGAATCACATTGGGGGTAGAGCACTGATCGGGTGTATCTGGCGCAAGCTAGTGCATCTAGTCAAACTCCGAATACCAGTGTGTCTGCATAGCACTCAGCACCCGGGAGCTAAGTTCCGGGAGCAAAAGGAAAACAAACCAGATCTGCAGTTAAGGTCTCTAAATGATACTTGAGTGGGAAAGGAAGTGTACGTCCAAAGACACCTAGGAGGTCGGCTCAGAAGCAGCCATCCTTCAAAGAAAGCGTAACAGCTCACTAGCCAAGGACGTGTGCGCCGAAAATTTAACGAGGCTGAAAGTATCTACCGAAACTCAGGGTTTATATTTAATTTATTAAGTATAAGCGGTAAGGGAGCGCTCTGTGTGCTTTGAAGGTCCACCGTGAGGATGGGCTGGAGCGATCAGAGGTGAGAATGCTGGCATAAGTAGCGAGATCGAAGTGAGAATCTTTGACCCCGAATATCCAAGGTTTCCGCACCCACGTTCGTCGTGTGCGGGTTAGGCGATCCTAAGGTAAGGCCTGAATAATAAGGCGTAGCCGATGGATAACCGGTTAATATTCCGGTCCTTGGTTTTATTCGTTATGACTTGGGGAGGGACGGTGATGGTTAACCAGTGCCTGGTAGTGAATATCAGGTTTAATCAACAAAGCAGTCATGGTAGGCAAATCCGCCATGGCGTTTATCAAAGTTGTGATGAGGCTCTGATCCTTCGGGTGAAGAGCTACTGGCGATATCAACATCCTGGAAAAGCTTCGCAAGCAGAATAAAATCAATTCGTACCGACAACCGACACAGGTGGATAAGTCGAGAAGACTAAGGGGAGCGAGAGAACGCAGTTTAAGGAACTCGGCAAAACAGCTGGGCGTAATTTTGAGAGATGCCCTTCCTGTCTATCTTCGGATAGATGGGACGCAGCGAATGAAGTGGGGTGGACTGTTTACCAAAAACACAGGTCTATGCAAACTCGAAAGAGGAAGTATATGGGCTGAAACCTGACCGGTGCCAGAAGATTAAAGAATCGGGTTTTTTCCTTCGGGGAGAGGCTTGAGACTGAAGTCCTGGTGAACGTCAGCAGTAACTATAAACACAATTGTAGTTAATAAACTTGGCTATATGCTGGAAACTCTGTGTATCCTGCGGTACTATGGATAGTATGATCCTTAGTAAAAATCCGATAGGTGCAGACAATCAGCAGGAAAGGCTTAAGTTAAGCTGGTGGATCGCAGGATTCACCGATGGCGAGGGTTGTTTTTCGGTGAGTATTTTTCACAATAAAACAAGTCGACTGGGTTGGCAAGTTATGCCAGAGTTCGTTTTAACTCAAGGCAAATCTAGTTTGTCAGCATTAGAAGAAGTCAAAACGTTTTTTAATTGTGGACATATTTTTATTAACAAAAGATATGATAATCACCATGAACACCTTTATCGATATTGTGTGAGAAAAAGAGAAGATTTAAATAATATTATTATTCCTTTTTTTCACCAACATCCCCTATTAACAGCAAAGAAAAAATCTTTTAAGAAGTTTTATCAAGCTTTAGATTTAATTAATCAAGGCAAACACTTGGATAAAAAAGGCTTAGAAGAAATTGCTCAATTGGTAGGAAAAAAATTAATTTAAGAATCCTCAGAGACTATACGCCAAGCTCTTGAAAAAGAGATGAGATAGTCCGACCTCTCTGGCGACAGAGAGAACACGGCAGAAATGATCGTGTCCTCCGTTTTAAACGGAGTAGCAACAAACGTGAACTGTTCTAAGGTAGGAAAGCTGCCTTAGTAAAACCTGACTATATGCTGGAAACTCTGTGTATCTAGAAGTACCTTTTAAGGAAGGTGAAAATCTTACTAGTGCAGACAATCAGCAGGAAAGACTCTGTTTTTTTGACAGAGAATCCTCAGAGACCATACGTCGGGCTCCCTGTTTTAAACAGGGAAGAAGATATGGTCCGATCTCTATGGCGACATAGAGAATGTTTAAATTTTGTAAACATTTCTACATTAAATAGAACAACAAGACAGCAATCTTAAAAAAGATTGATATAGAGCGAAGTTCCTCGGTATAGGGGTCTTTTTTAACTCGCAGTTTTTGTGAGATAAAAAAGAGAACCTGGCTGTATGCTGGAACGTCTGAGTATTTTGCGCTAGTTGTGATTTGGGTTTAATTTGGGTATTCTAAAATTAGAATGTCACAATTGCCCAACATAACTGAAAATGCGTCAAATGCAGATAATCAGCAGGAAACGTTAAAGTATCACCCATTCTATTGGACTGGTTTTTGTGGAGGAGAGATGTCTTGTTCACTAATCAAGGCTTCTAATCCTCAAGTTAAAAATGGCTTTAGGTTTTATCCAGATGTGACCATTAGTAATGCTGATAAGAATTTATTAAGTGAGTTTAACCAAAATTTTGTCAAAAACTTAGGAATAATTAGCCCGATTAAAGGCGGATTTAATCTTAAGTTTCGAGGTAAAAGGAAAGTTAAGCTAATTTTGAATTTTTTCGAAAAATATCCGCTCATAGCGGGTCACTTAACTCTTAGCAAATTGTTTTTAATGAAACAATCTCTGATGGTTTTAGAGTCGAGAAAGACTCGGTCTTGGACAAAAGAAAAAAAGCAACAACTTGAGTTAATTAGAGCTAAATTTGTGCACTTAAAACAAACAAATCAACCTTTAGTAAAAGCTAAACATAACAAAAATAGTAAAATTGCCATTGGCTATTTTCTATCAGGGATGTTTGACGCCGAAGGTTCAGTTGGTTTTAAGAAAAATGGTAGTAAGAAAGGTCAGCCTTTCTTTGCCATTGCTATGAAAGAACGAGATATTATCAACCTCTTTTATTTATTTTTAAAAGTTGGTCATCTCCATGAAAGACCATATGAGTCCATGTTACATTTTGAAATTGGAGCTAAAAGTGAAGTTCTATTGGCTTTAGATATTTTTCTAAATCAATATCCCTCACGGCTCCGAAAAATGAGACGGAGAATGCTGGTGTTACAACAACGGATCCTCAACGACTATACGCCAGGCTCCCCACAATAGGTGGGGGGAAGATATAGTCTGAGCTGCATGGCGACATGCAGAACTTGTTAGAAATAACAAGTCGTCCCGCTTACGCGGGGCAAATATCCAGTTGGATAAAGTAACAACACTGTGTCGCTTAATTGGCGACCCGCACGAACGGCTTAACCAGCCCCACACTGTCTTGAACTGCGACTCGGCGAAATTGAAATGGCTGTGAAGATGCGGCCTACTAACGGCAGGACAAAAAGACCCCGTGGAGCTTTACTACAACTTGGCATTGGGAATGTATATGAAGTTGTTTAGCATAGGTGGGAGTCCCGACAATTTGTGTCGGGACGACAGTGAAATACCACTCGCTTGATATGCATTACCTCACTTAACCTGACTGCAAACGTCAGGAAGGACACTGTCTGGAGGGTAGTTTAACTGGGGAGGTTGCTTGCTAAAAGATAACGCAAGCGCGCAATGGTACCCTTAGCCTGGATGGAAATCAGGCTGGACGTGCATAAGCATATGGGTGCTTGACTGTGAGGCATACAGGCCGAGCAGAAGCGAAAGCTGGTTTAAGTGATCCTCGTGCACTTTGTGGAAGGTGCCGGGCTTATCGGATAAAAGTTACCCCGGGGATAACAGAGTCATCGCGCCTAAGCGTCCCTAGCGTCGGCGCGGTTTGCTACCTTGATTAACATTGGGGTCCCAGTATAGAAATATATTGGTGCTGTTCTAGGTGTTTATGTTTTTATATAAACTTCCTAGATAAACATTGGGCTCATAACGGTGAACCCTTCATTTTGCTTTGGTTTTCTAAAATCAATATATTAAACTTGAACAATTTAATATAAATGTAAAATATGGCAACACCGTGGGAAGTCGTTTTGACTTTAGTCAAGATTGACCCCGTATCGACTTGAGAGTCAGGGATAAAAACTCTCAGATAGATTAAGACAAACCTGAACCATTTTGTCAGTTGTAGTTAACTCTACCGTCTATAATACGCCCATTCCGTAATTTTAAATTAATTTTTTAAGATCGGAAAAGGTATAGTCAGGCTTTAAACGAAAGTTTAGAGATATAGCGATGTCGGCTCATCGCATCCTGGGGCTGAATAAGGTCCCAAGGGTTAGTCTGTTCGCCTATTAAAGCGGTACGCGAGCTGGGTTCAGACCGTTGAATTTTCTCGGCGGCTTTTTCGAGCAATCGAAATCGAATAAATCGACTCATATCGGAGAACTCCTACACACATTTTCAACCTGTCGTGTGGTAGGATAACCCCGAGGGAAGTTGTATTCCTGTCAGTATGAAAATACTGGCCAAGGTGGTTCGTCATCATCTTGAAAATAAAGGAATATTAACCCCGTAGAGACTTGTTTGCTCAACGAGCAAACAGAGCCCTCCTATATTAGGAAGGTTAACACGTCGATCCCCTTATCATGAACACATAAGGGTGATGGTATAGTCCATACTTCTAGTAATAGGAGATTTTATATGCGTGAGACAGGTCGGCCTCTATCCGCCGTTAGCGTTCGATAACTGAGGAGTTTTGATCTTAGTAAAAGTTGCTACATCTCGTAGAAATACGGGAACGAAACACTTGTCCAAATCGGTGAAATCCTGTACATTTGTATGACCACGGTCCTGGGGTCGTACAGGACAATACCGAGGGAAGATAAAACTGTGACTTCACAACAACGTGCATATTTAGCTGGTTTTTTAGATGCAGATGGAAGCATGATGATCCAATTACGACCAAGAAAAGAAATGAGATTTCTTTTTCGGCCAAAAACGATTGTCGTCTTTTATCAAAATTCAAAAAATCATGAAATTTTGAAAGATCTTCAACAGATCATTCAAGCTGGCTATGTTTACAAACGCAATGATTGTATGAGTGAGCTGAGAGTAGAAGGTCATCAGCGA